>NZ_AP023032.1:3607500-3907500 GCF_019670105.1 Agarivorans albus
CCTCCTTTGGTCCGAAGACATTATGCGGTATTAGCAGTCGTTTCCAACTGTTGTCCCCCACGTAAAGGCATATTCCCAAGCATTACTCACCCGTCCGCCGCTCGTCATCTTCTAGCAAGCTAGAAATGTTACCGCTCGACTTGCATGTGTTAAGCCTGCCGCCAGCGTTCAATCTGAGCCATGATCAAACTCTTCAATCAAAAGTTTTTTCGCTCAAAGTTAAAAACTGAAATTATTACTGTGTTTTACAGTGCAAGACTCCAGTTCACTTAAGCTTAATTTTTTCGCTTAAGGTCCTGTGAGTGCTCACACAGATTGCTTGATAAATTGTTAAAGAGCGTTGCTTCTTGCCGAAGCGAGGTGCGCATTCTACGCTTTCCTCTGTGGCTGTCAACCGCTTTTTAAAACATTTTAAAAAGAAGTTTGAGAGCCGGCTAACTCAGCCCTAGGCCTTGCTAACCCTGACCTAGCCTTACTTCGCTTTAGTGCGCTGCGTGCCGAGTCAGTGGAGGTGCATTATAGGGAAGCGATTTGGTAAAGCAACAGTTATTTTGATTTTTTACCAATTATTGAAAGATAAAACCAAAACAGCATACTAATTAAGCAAAAAGGCACCATTTAAGCGCCTTTTTTCTCATTAAGTACTATTTTGTTACTTTTCTACTTTATCTTCAGCTACTGGTTCAATAGATTGCTCATCGTCTTTATGCTGGCTCTCTGTTCGATGACAATCTAGATCTTCTTCATCACCCACTACGTGTTTAAACTTGAGGTCCTTTACTGTGCGAACAGTGTAGATAGGTCCCGAAACAGCATAGGCGGCAAACAGTGTAAATAGGATAACTGCTGGTTTAACGGCAATAACAATAAACACCAAAACAATAAGCAGCACAGCAAAAAATGGTACACGGCCTTTTAAATCGATACCTTTGAAACTGTGATAGCGGAAGTTACTCACCATTAACAGACCACTGATGACAGTAATAAAGCAGGCAACAAATTCTAAACTGTTACCTGAAAACTGAAGGTCTTGAGCAAACCAGACCATCCCAGCTATTAACGCGGCCGCGGCTGGACTAGCTAAACCTTGAAAGAAACGTTTATCCGCAATCCCCACTTGAGTGTTAAAGCGGGCAAGGCGCAAGGCTGCACCTACTGTATAAACAAATGCTGCCAACCAGCCTATTTTGCCTAAGTCGTGCAGCGCCCAATTGTAAACCACCAGAGCAGGGGCAATACCAAAGGAAACCATATCGGCCATCGAGTCATACTCTGCACCAAAGGCACTCTCGGTATTTGTTAACCTAGCAACTCGGCCATCTACTCCATCAAAAATCATTGCAACAAAGATGGCGATAGCCGCTGCTTCAAATTGGTCGTTCATTGATGCTACTACTGCATAAAAGCCTGAAAACAGCCCTGCGGTGGTAAACAAATTGGGGAGTAAGAAGATACCTTTTTGGCGGGCACCTTCGCTAACTTTTTGCTCGGTCATTTAAATACTCTATAAAACAGCCTTAAAACTTTGGCTAAAAATAGCATAAGCCCCTAGTTGTTAATAGCAATTCAAAGACAAAAGCAGCGCAATGAACTATATCTTAGACATAAGAAATAAATATTAGGAGGAGTTCATTTTTTAGGTCGACTAAACGCACAAATTGGTAGTAACACTATGGACATAGAAAGATTGACTAAGCATTTGAGTTTAGACCCGCACCAAATTAGCCAATTTACTCAACTTGAACAACGATACAACAGCTTGATGGATGACTTATTTGGTTTTGAAGGCGATAGAAAACAAATGTGGAAAGCAATGCGAGAGTTGTTAAAAGAAAAAGATCAAGAGATTGCTAAGCTGCTTAGCGACAGCCAAACAAAAAGCTATCTCAACTTAAAACAACTCCAAAAACAACAACGTAAGCAAGCTAATTAGCTTGCTTACGCTTTACTTTTATTTAAAGGCTAATTGGCCATCTTCCAACTCGATACGAATGGTTTTTCCTGGTTCGATTTGTCCCGATAAAATGGCTTGCGCTAGGGGGTTTTCTAACTGTTGCTGAATAGCCCGCTTTAAAGGCCTTGCGCCATAGACAGGATCAAAGCCAGCTTGCCCTAATTTATCTAACACCGCATCGCTAAACTCCAACTTGTAACCTTTTTCCTCCAAACGCGGCACCAAACGCTGAACTTGTATTCCGGCAATTGTGCGGATTTGTTCGTGTGCTAATGGATGGAATACCACCGATTCATCAATTCGGTTGATAAACTCAGGCCTAAACTGCTGAGCAAGCACGCCCATCAAGGCAGTTTTTATCTCCTGATGAGTCATCTCACCATGTCGCTCTTGAATAATGTCTGAGCCAAGGTTGGACGTCATGATGATGACTGCATTGCGAAAATCTACTGTTCGCCCCTGCCCGTCAGTTAAGCGGCCATCGTCTAATACCTGCAGCAAAATGTTAAACACATCTGGATGAGCCTTTTCTACTTCATCAAGCAGAATAACCGAGTAAGGTCTGCGCCTTACAGCTTCTGTTAAATAACCGCCCTCTTCATAACCCACATAACCAGGAGGCGCCCCGACTAAACGAGCAACCGAGTGTTTCTCCATAAATTCCGACATGTCGATACGCACCATTGATTCTTCGGTATCAAACATAAATTCGGCGAGCGCTTTACATAGCTCTGTTTTACCCACACCAGTTGGTCCTAAAAACAAAAACGAGCCAATCGGGCGGTTCGGATCAGATAAACCCGCTCTGCTACGGCGAATAGCATTGGATACTGCTTCTACGGCCTCGCCTTGACCAATCACCCTATCGTGCAGCTGTTGCTCCATACGCAGCAACTTGTCGCGTTCGCCCTCCAGCATTCGATTAACTGGAATGCCAGTCCAGCGCGACAAAACATCAGCAATTTCTGCATCACTCACCTTGTTACGCAACAAACTCATATCTTGCATTTCGGCTTGCGAGGCTAAATCTAACTGGCGTTCCAATTCCGGAATGCGACCATATTGCAGCTCAGACATACGATTTAAATCGCCGGCGCGACGCGCAACGTCCATATCTAAACGAGCTTGTTCTAAATCGGCTTTAATATGCTGGGTGCCCGATAAAGCGGCTTTTTCGGCCTTCCAAACCTCGTCTAGCTCTTTAAATTTACTTTCTTTTTCAGCTAACTCTTCGTCCAGTAAAGCTAGTCGTTTAAGGCTGGCGCTATCTGCTTCTTTTTGCAGCGCTTGACGCTCCAGCTTTAACTGAATGATTTTGCGTTCAAGTTTGTCTAAGGCTTCAGGCTTAGAATCTATTTGCAGACGAATACTTGAAGCCGCTTCGTCTATAAGGTCGATAGCTTTATCGGGTAATTGCCTATCGGAAATATAGCGATGTGACAAACTGGCCGCTGCAACAATCGCAGGGTCAGTAATTTCAACCGAGTGGTGCAACTCATAACGCTCTTTTAAACCACGTAAAATCGCTATGGTGTCTTCAACGTTAGGCTCTTCCACCAGCACTTTTTGGAAGCGACGCTCAAGTGCCGCATCTTTTTCAATGTACTGACGATACTCATTTAACGTTGTTGCGCCTACACAATGCAGTTCACCACGCGCCAAAGCAGGTTTAAGCATATTACCTGCATCCATCGCGCCATCGCCTTTACCGGCACCAACCATAGTGTGCAACTCATCGATGAAAAGTATCACTTGGCCTTCTTCTTGAGAAAGCTCATTAAGCACTGCTTTTAAGCGCTCTTCAAACTCGCCGCGATATTTAGCCCCGGCCACCAAAGAACCCATATCAAGCGATAAGACGCGTTTGTTTTTTAGTCCTTCCGGCACTTCGTGGTTAATGATCCGCTGAGCTAAGCCTTCGGCTATCGCGGTTTTGCCCACTCCGGGCTCACCAATTAATACTGGGTTATTTTTGGTACGACGCTGCAATACCTGCACGGTGCGACGAATCTCGTCGTCACGACCGATCACCGGGTCAAGCTTACCTTGCTCGGCACGCTCGGTAAGATCTATGGTGTATTTTTCTAGTGCTTGGCGCTGGTCTTCGGCGTTAGGGTCATCAACTTTTTGGCCACCTCGAATTTTGGTAATGGCTTTTTCTATATTCTCTTTATTTGCGCCTAACTCACGCATAATATCGCCAAGCTTACCTTTGTCTTCAGTAACAGCTAAAAAGAAGATTTCTGATGAAATGAATTTATCTTTACGCTTTTGCGCCAACTTGTCACAAAGGTTAAGTAACACCACTAACTGGTTCGAAAGCTGTACTTCGCCACCAGTGCCTTCAACACGTGGCAACTGCTCTAGGGCTTGGGAAAGCTGAGAACGTAAGGCGCTGCCTTCAATTCCCGCTTCTACTAATAATGGCCTTAGCGAAGCGGCATCTTGATTTAGCATGGCCGACATTAAATGCACCGGTTCAATAAACTGGTGGTCGCGCCCCAATGCTAAAGATTGAGCGTCTGAAATCGCTAATTGAAATTTGCTTGTGAATCTATCTAGGCGCATGTCACACCTCCACATATATTAAGCTATTAATGAATATGTGGGATTAGATGTAAAAAAATTCAAGATAAATGGCATTAAAAAACCATCAAGACGATGGTTTTGTGAGCTTTATTGCTTTAGCTAAGCCAGATGGCTGCAGCCATTCGCCCGGTTTGGCCGTCACGCCGGTAAGAAAAGAAACGTGAGGCATTATTTAAAGTACAGCTCGCATCAGCATAAACATCATTCAAACCTAGCGCGCTAAGACGCTGCTTAGCCAATTGGTGGATATCGGCATAATACTTACCGCTATTTGCGCTAGCCGTAAAAGCGCTGGCCGACTTTGAGTCTTTAGCAACAAATTGCTGATAAACTTCAGCACCTACTTCAAAGGCATCTGGGCCAATCGCAGGACCAAACCAAGCCATGATCTCACTGGGAGCAATGTTCATTGCTGCTACGGTATTTTCTAACACACCATCGAGCAAACCGCGCCACCCAGCGTGTGCCGCCGCCACTACCGTGCCTTGTTTATCGCAAAAAAGTACTGGTAAACAATCTGCGGTCATTACTACACATACCGCATGCTCTTGCTTCGCGACGCTGGCATCTGCCTCAGCAAAACGCATGCTAGGCTCACTGGCATCTACCACACGAGTGCTGTGAATTTGCTTTAACCAACACACTTGCTGTGGCATACCTTGTTGGAAATGCTGCCGATTGGTCTGCACTGCGCTGGCGTCGTCCCCCACATGATCACCCAGATTGTAGGAATCATAGGGAGCCAAGCTAGCGCCTGCTAAGCGGTCACTGTAAACCGCTTTTACATTTTTTGGGCTAGGCCAATCAATCAGCAATTTAGCCATGATTAGCCTAAATCAGGATTGAGTTTATGATCAGCGCGCAAGGCATCGGCAATATCTAACATGTCTTGAGGAACTGGTGCGTGCCACTCCATCATTTCGCCCGTAATTGGGTGCTCTAAACGCAACATTACCGCATGCAGTGCTTGGCGCTGAAAACCACGCATAGCAGTAATCAACTCTTCACTAGAGCCTTTAGGTAAACGCAAACGACCGTAGGTTTGGTCACCTAAAAGTGAGTGTCCAATATGCGCCATGTGCACCCGAATTTGGTGAGTACGGCCTGTTTCCAAGCGCAAGCGGATACGCGTATGTTGGCGAAACTTCTCCGCTACGCGGTAATGCGTTACAGCAGGTTTACCAGTAGCAACTACAGCCATATGAGTGCGCTTAGTTGGATGGCGACCAATCGGCTCTTCCACCAATCCACCAGCAGTCATTACCCCGGTAGCAATCGCTTCATACTCACGGGTTACATGGCGAGCTTGAAGCGCTTCAACTAAATGAGTTTGCGCAGGCACGGTTTTAGCCACCACCATAAGTCCAGAGGTATCTTTATCTAAACGGTGCACAATACCGGCGCGAGCCACTTCGGCAATTGATGGATAACGATGCAATAAAGCATTGAGTACAGTGCCGCTGTTATTGCCAGCACCAGGGTGCACCACCATGTTAATAGGCTTATTGATCACCAGAATATCGTCGTCTTCATAAACGATATCGAGCTCAATATCTTCAGCTTGGGCTTCAACCACGTCTTCCAACACGGTATTTAATACAATTTCTTCCCCGCCAACTACCTTTTCCCTCGGTTTAACTTTCAGTTCGCCATCTAAACGAACACATTCGCCAACGATCCATTCTTTGATCCGTGAACGGGAATAATCTGGAAACAACGCAGCTAACGCCTGATCGAGGCGAGCTCCAGCTAGCTCATCATCAACGATTGCTCGCAACTCTAAAGGTTGACTCATCTTAGGTTTTACCTCTAACAGGAAGGCCAAAACGGGCTATTGTAATCATTCCTAGCTTAAAGCATAGAAGAAAATGGTTTGTTAGATGCACCTCCCACTATATATGTCACTCGGTGATTGACGGTTTAAGTGGCATAGAGGATACTGTTTGCCCATTATTTGAGGTGTTTAACCTAATACTTTTCGACGTTGAGACGAGTATTGTTATTTGGTTATCACAGAAACAACAAAGACGATTTTTAGTCCATGATGCGCGTTTATAAGCAAACAATTTCAGTAATACTGCTCGGCTTGATGCTTGGAGCTTGTTCTTCGAATTCAAAAGAAAAGCCAAAGATCCCCGACAAACCAGCGTCGGAGCTATACGCTGAAGCCCAAACAGCAATCAACAATGGCGCGTTTACCGATGCAGTTGAGAACTTAGAAGCCTTAGATACGCGCTATCCTTTTGGTCCCTACTCTAATCAAGTACAGCTTGACCTTATCTACGTATATTACAAACGTAGTGATACAGCGATGGCTTTAGCGAGCACCGACCGTTTCATTCGCAATAACCCAACGCACAGTGAGTTAGATTACGTCTATTACATGCGCGGGCTTACCAATATGGCGGCAGACTACAACTTATTCCAAAGCGTTGTTGGTATTGACCGTTTTGACCGAGACCCAAGCTTTTCTCGCCAAGCCTTTAACGACTTTAAAACCTTGATTAATCGTTATCCGCACAGTGATTATGCTGCAGATGCCAAGCAGCGCATGGTTCACTTAAAAGATAACTTAGCCCGCTACGAAGTATCGGTGGCGCGTTACTATATTAAGCGTGAAGCTTATATTGGTGCGGTAAATCGCGCTCGCTATGTGATTGAGAACTTCTCTGATACTCCATCTGCGCGCGATGCACTTAAAGTGATGGAAGATGGCTACAAGGCTCTAGGCATTACTGATAAAGCGGAGCAAACCGCATTAATACTTAGTGTGAATTAAGATTGACTAAGCATAAAAAAGGCGAGCTAATAGCTCGCCTTTTTTGTATCTGGGTACGCGTTAAATCGCATCTTCGTTTTCTTCACCAGTACGTATACGGATAACGCGGTCTACATCGCGAACAAAGATCTTACCATCGCCAATCTTGCCTGTTTGCGCGGTTTGCACAATGGCTTCAATACAACGCTCTAGATCATCTTTTTGAACGACTAGCTCTAGCTTCATTTTTGGCAAGAAGTCTACTTTGTACTCAGCGCCACGGTAAAGCTCAGTGTGGCCTTTTTGTCGACCAAAGCCTTTTACTTCGGTAACTGTCATACCCGTAATACCAATATCAGCTAAAGCTTCGCGAACATCATCCATTTTAAATGGCTTGATAATTGCCGTGACTTGCTTCATGTGTACTTCCTTTTATTTATCATTTTGTTGAGTATCTATGTCCTTACTTTAAGCCAAGCGCGCGCATGTGACAACGTTATACACTTAGCTTAATCAGGGAATTGGCTAAAAAACACCACTCGGCTCACGCAAAATCAATATCTTAGCTAAATTTTTTCGACTTAACCGTCATCGCAAGAATCATCAATTGAATAAATGATTCAACATTTCAACCAGCCCTTGATTTTATTCATTGAACTTACCACACACTTCGTACAAAAAATCCCTCTGTAGCTGCAGACCCGCCATAAGCGTATACACTTACAGTAAAGACTTGAGTTAAGAGTGCCTTAATTGACTAAGCAAACCGGATTTACCTTACTTGAATTAATGATAACCATTGCAATCGCGGTGGTATTACTGGGTATCGGCGTACCCAGTATGAACAGTTTGTTTCAGTCAATGGCGGCGGATGCATCAAGCAACCGGATGATGCGAGAAGTGCGTTTTGCTCGCAGCCAAGCAATAAACCTTAATCAACGTGTAGTTGTTTGTGCCCTAAAGGCCAATGGCAGCGACTGTGGCGGAGAAGTGAATTCTGGTTTAACGGTATTCGCCGACGATAATAACAATGGAAAATTGGATAGTGGTGAGAAAGTTCTACTGGCAGCAGAGCCATTTACTAAGGCTGGCAATATCGACTTTAAAGGAGCAGTAGATTCATTTTCTTTTCAGAGCGATGGTTTAATTGCTGGGGCTTCGGGAAGCCTATACTTTTGTTCAAATGATAATAGCTACATTGATGGTGTAGTTATCTCAAAAGGCGGCAATATTCGTTTTATAACCGATAGTGAAAAAAGCAGCTGCCCTATCTAAGCCTGTGACTGAGCTCCCCACTCTAATTAATATTCAAGTTCTGCAAATCGTACATTCGCAATATCACTGCTAAACTCACTGTTAAATTCAACACATTCAATCTGAGAAATACTGCCAAACTTTTGTGCACTAGCGGTGTGATTGGTATACCGCTGTTTAATTTCCGCTGTAATCTCTGCTATTGAATCTAGATCTTTAGGCGAAGCTATTACCACTTGATCATAACCTGTGGAGCCAGCCATGTAGCACTTAACGGTAATCGCCCAGCTTGAAGACATGGGCAAAATCAAACATAAGAAAATAGCTAAACCTTTCATAAGATCACCAACAATCAGCATTTGAATTTCCCGACGAATCCTCAGCAGACTTGCTGCCCTCATCATCGATAGAGAAAATTTTACAGTCGGTATCAGCACTAAGTTGAGTACCTAAAGCAGTCGCCTTAGCTGTAAATGTACTAGCCGCTGCAGAACTACTTAGCGTAATGGCATAATAGCCATTCTCGGTGTTATAAGAGCCTGCACCAGACGCAGCCAAGCTCAAGCTGGCAAGGTTAGCTGCATAACTCGCATTATCGGCGTAATACTGTTCTTGTAATACCGCTAAGGTGGCTAGTTCTTTTTTGGCCTCACTGCGCCGAGATTCGGCGACAAATGACGTATAAGCAGGGTAAGCTACCGCCGCCAATATGGCGACAATAGCTACCGCAATCATGAGCTCCATTAAGGTGACGCCGCGCATCGAGTGTTTCATTTAGCCCTCATCAAAATAGAAGTAAATTTGTTTTGGACTCATGTCCATATTGGCTTCTCTCGAGCCTTCCTTACACTCGCCGGCATTTTCACAAGTATGATCATTGTTTTCATCTTGATCATCAAACTCTAGATCTTCACCGGGATCTCCACCAAAAACTCTTACCACCGACTCGCCTTGCTCATCCTCGCCAGAGTGAATAATCAAATCATCGGGTACTTTGTTGTCTACATCATAGTAACGACTGTTATTGATACTGGTACCTATGTGCATATCTACAGCATAAGTGCGACCTTTGCCGATGGTGGGGATAGTACATGTTGCCGAGTTAGTGGTTTCTGGAATGAACGAAGTGAAATACAACTCACCACCTAATACCAAAGCCGCTCCCAAGGACTTTTCGCCGTCCTCAACCAAGTTATATACCCAACCTTTGGACGCACCCAGCGCAATGAGCTGTGTTTCAATGGCGGTTTCATCACTTAATGCACCAATAGGATCACTGGTAATGTTGTATAAATCATTAGAAACAATGGCTACTGGTTGAGCATCGTCGTCAAGCGCGCCAAAATCGGTAACTTGAACATTATAATCACGGAACATATAGAAGCGGTTGTCTACTCCGTTGGGATCTTTATCACTCACCGGTTTAGTTCTGTCACCCGTTCCGATTAATACCGCATCGTATGGAATTTGCTGAGAGTCAGTAATGGTTAATTGGTCATCCCCTTGTCCGGTAGTGATGCGCGTGAGCTTTTTCAGGTAGGTTCTTACAATCACCGGTTCGGTAAAAAACTTACGTTTATCGGTAACTACTGAGCTATCACTAATGCTCGCTAAAGCGGTCATTTTCCACTTCGATTGCGTCGCCGAAAACAAATCCACTCGCCATACGTGGCCTCCGGTATCGCCAAAGTACAAGCGGTCAATATTTCCATCGCCATCACTATCTAAAGTTGCGACTTTAGCAGGAATGCTGTGAGTCAGGCGGTCATCATCTCCCGGTGTAATGCTCCACACTAAACTGCCATCTAAAGCATCAACAATAAATACACCACGGCCTCGATCATCATCACCAGGAGTGGCTAAATCTTGGTTGGTATCATAACCACCACCAAATATAACTACCGGATTACTATGGCCCGGTACATAACCTACTGTAGGCTGAGACCAACTTTGTCCAAGCTCAGACATGCCGGTGCTGGAACTATCAATCCTCCACAACATTTTGGGTAAGTCAGGCTTGGTAAGGTCCATCGCATAATAAGCATCTCCACCGCGGCGTAGTCCGGTAAACACCAGTACTTTGTCACCACTGCTGCTGTACTTGCCATCATTGTCGGCATCTTTAAGGAATACAGTTGGAGTGCCGTCTATCCCATATACATGTTGCGAGCTTGCTATGTTACTGCGCAAGGTAAGCTGCCTGCCTAGTAGCTCATAGGGGAAAAATGCCCAGCTTTCTGTAACACTTGATCCGGTATCTTTAAACATATGCATAGCACCACCATTGGTACCTACAATGATTCTTATGTCCATGTCATCGGGATCTGTGCTGTCGGCAGCTGCGCCACTGCGTAAACCGTAGTTAATGACTAAGGGGCGAGAATGCAGCGGATCGCCCATTAAATCACTGCGAATAGTGGTGCTGGTATCTCCGTCATCATTATCTACATCAGTACCACGGATCCAACTTACATGATCAGCAATATCGTCTTCAACAACACCAAGTTGGTTAGCCAAATCGGCATTGCTACCCGCCTTTGTGACCAAGTTGTTAGTAGTTAAAGTGGTGAAGCTTCCGCTATCTGTTTGATTGAAATACACCATTCGAGCGTCATTGCTGAGTAAGGTTTCAGAGACCCCTCCTAGCTCTACGTTGTTGCCATCTTTGACTAAAGACCAAAATGTTTTGGCTTCGTCGATGATAGAACCATCTGCACCAATAGCAGGATTCCCATTTTGATCTGCCATGTAGCCTTCAGAAGACAGTTCCAGCTTTTTCAAGTTGCCTCGCCAACGTGGATTAAGCGAAGGCTTGAACATGGCGTAATAAACTCTATCTAGAGTACGAGTGCGGTCAAAGTTGTTGCTAGTTACAGCGGGAGAAACCAAAGAAGAACTCTCTTCATAGATTCCGATTAAGGCTTGACGAAAAGCCGCTTCTAAAGAGACGCCATCTTCAGCAGGATAAAAGCGCCCCTGCGCATTTTCGGCAGTAGCAGTTAACATTGCCGTGCCGCCTTCGATAACATCTTCACCAAAACCAATAGTAGATATTTTTGCGTACTGCCTACCCGTCATGTTGGGGTTAATATCGTTGGTATTCATCCATTTAGATAACACAGGTAAATACGAGGTTTCGCTGCCAGTGCCAAAACCAACTGGATCCTTCCAAGTACAACCATTAACCGTGGTGGCATTATCACAACCAAATACATTGTCAGTATTAATTGGCAGATTTTTAACATTTTGATTTTCACCAGCATCAACACTCGGTGTGCCATCGGTGACGTAGATGATGTTGATTGAGCTATCGCATCCCACTTCATAGGGAGATATATACGTATTTGTTCCTCCGGAGGACGTCTCAATAGTTTTATCTCGATCGTTTTTCTCGTTGTTATTCCCCCTTTCTCCATAATCTACCGCTTCTCCAGCAAAGTAATGTTTGGCCTCCATTAGCGTCTCTACTAGCGGGGTTCCGCCATCGGCAGTGAGCTCTATAATATCTGATATAAGATCCTGATTATCATCCGAGGCTTGAATCCCCCGAATCACCCTGCCGCCATCGTTAGAGCGATTAAACACCATCAAGCCAAATTTAACCCCATTAATGGTACTTAAAGCATTTTCCATTGCTTCTTGAGCAATTTCGATACGAGGTCGAGTAGTAGTTGCATCTGAGTGATGATACCAACGTAGGTAATTTGCAGAGTAGAGCGTAATTAAGTAGCCATCATCAAATGAGTCCTTGGTGGTTTGCTCTGCATCGGTTTTATTAAGGGTATAGAAGTCATCAGTGTTATTTGCTGCACCATTAATAGGGTAGCCCTGCGGTGCATCTACATATGAGTTATTACTCTCGCGATATTGACCAGGGTTAATTGTGGAAACGACTTTATCCACAAAACTCCCGTCGGAAGCCTGCAGCTTTACGGTAAATGAGCGAGGGTCTCCTTCATCATCCAGTAAACGACCATCACTCGCATCGCTACTAAGTTCATAGTCATCCATGCAATCAAGAACGGTATAGTTAGCCCCATTGTTAAGGCGAACATCGTCCCATGAGCCAGTGCCACCTTGCACCCGGTGCTCACGAAAGTAACCAGTAAAAATACCGTTTTTAGCTAAGGCTTCATAAGATGCTGCGCAATTATTAATGTCCCAAATAAACCGCCGATCATCATTGGCCCCGGTGGGAATATACGAGCCATCAACACCGTTAACCGTGAAATAGATGAAATCATTATCTAGGCTGTTTTGAGAGCTAACCGCAATAGGATAATCTTGGTAACTAACATCGCCATTACTGTCTCGGTTGTATCCTTGGCGAGTGGTTATATTCCAAGCCATACTGCCCGAAGTATCAAATATAATTAACACCTTCGGGTCAGCCGAACTCAAGCTATTAAAATCAAATAAAAATAGCTCTGTATCATCAGCCCAAACTGGAAGAGTTACTGCTGCGGAACACAACCATGCAAGCAGTCCCGACTTTAACCGACCGTTCATCTGCTCTCTCCTTGTTGCCTTGCCTGCAAACTATGCAAGCGGCTTTACCGTTTTGGCTATAGCATCGGCTGCTCTATACCGGCAGCTATTGACGTTGAAGCTCGATTAGCCTTTCCATATGTTTTTGTTGCATCTACTCGTACGTAGCGACACTGCGTAATGGCGTTATTGCTACTGGCGGTAAAACTGCGCGCACACACGCTGTCTATCGTATGAATCATGGTACCGTCAGCCCCGGTTACCATGGTTGACACTGCCATCGATGCAGCAGGTGCCATAGCGCCAATCACCCCTTGAAGATTAGGCTCAATAATTAACTCATTCATTTCGCCTTCAAGTAAGTGCTCTGCACCCACCCGGTCCCCCATCGCAGACACTACTTTTAGTCCTTGGTTAGCGCTACTTAATAACACCCCACCTAAAAAGCTTAAAATGAGCAAAAATAACATTGCCACAAACAAAGCGGCCCCTTGCTGGCTCTTGGCTTTATTTTGGCTAAGCAAAACAGTTAGTTGCATCAATACACCATGTTTCTTAGTGATACCACCGACTCAAATAAGGCCCGTCGATAATGATCGTTAGCAGCAGCGACACTCAAATCGCCTAATTCGTAGCTATTCCCATTAGTATAGTTTTTATCCTCGGTTAAGGAGCGAACCAACAAAAATACTTTAGCGCCAATCACTCTGCCTTCACTCCATTGCTGAGGTGTCACGTTGTCTGAGGAGACAAAGTCATTTACCACACCATCTTGAGTGGTATCGGTATCCACTCCCAGCAATACGCGCATCCGCTCGATGCCTTCCACCAAGGGGCCAGATCCCAAGATTTGCATCCCGCTGTTATTATCAAGGTATAGCTGACGAAGCACCGGCAAACCTGACTGAGCGCTCACATCCAGATAGTAAACAATATGCTGGTATTCCCATATTTGCCTGCCAGGCATTACTGTCTCGGTAGGCCAAGGGTCTGCAGAGGTAAATATTTGGGCACTGGCTGCATTTGCGGCAAAGTAGTAGCGGTCAGAATCTAATTCCCCCGCAGATTGGATGGGTGAGCCAATCACTCTTTTGATGCCAATAACATCTGAATCTACAACCAAATTACTGCGGCTACTCACGCAACTGTATTGGCCATTAAGAGAGTTTGAGCTATTTATCTGTCCTACAAACAAGGAGCTAAATCGGCCATCCACAGAGGGAAAGGAACCTTCTGGAGTACTACCAATCCAGTCTATTGTGCAATCATTAGCTGCGGTAATATCGGTGGCGACTAGCTCAACGCCAGAGCCGCGAACCATTGGATTACCGGTATACTCCCCAAAAAAACCCACCATTCTTAAATCACGAGTAATCAAGTGCATGGCTATTCTGCCACTCTCCATCAATTGCTCACTATGGTAGGTTGATTCGGTACTGCGCTGCGAGGCGACCAAAAAACTACTAATCCCTGCAGTTAAGAATAGTCCGATCACAATGGCAATTAGCCATTCAATAAGGGTAAAGCCCTGCTGAGAATGCCTAATCATGAAGCCACCCGCGTCGTTAAGGCCATCTTGCGGCGTTTATCTGACTGCGCTCCGCAATTGGCGGTAACCGTATTACTGCTGGTAATGCCACTAAAAGACTGCCTCGATAACCAAGTAACTACCACGGTAAGCTCTCCGTTAGCGCTTAACAATACGCAACCGTTTGGCTTAACTAAGCCGCCCTTAGCACCTGCTGCTTTGGCATAGAGGCCATACTCCCAATGGTAAAGATCGTAATTCACTACATCGGCAAGGCTACAAGCGGTCATTAAACCACTATCCTCGGCGCAAGCGGGTTTTGCTCTGGCGGTTTGACCATCACCTACGGTAACTGTAGCGGGGTTATTGGCTTGCCAAGCAATATGATTAAGGCGAACCCGCTCCACCATGTCTTCAGCTAAAATCATGGCAACAGTACGTTGATGGGTCTCGAAACTTGAGCGCTTGGCAACCGCTTGCATAGCAACAACCGCTAGCAAGCCTACCGCCAATATAAAAGAGGTGATAATAACTTCAATCAGAGTAAACCCTCTGATTTTTGAGTGTTTTAGCTGCATCCCGACCTACCCATCCTTGATGCTTTGTGGCCTTCGATAGCGGAGCCTTCCGAAGCGAGCAATTAATTAGGGTATAGCGCAAAAAAGAAGGCTATGCCTTCTTTTTTGGTTTAGTTGAGAGATGAGTCAGTTAGCTGGTTTGAGTAACTCTAAGCTCTGCGGGGACTTCAAAAATGGTGTTTTCTTCGCGGCCAGGATTTTCAACAACGGTTACTCCCCCCATCGCTTTTAAACCAGATACCACTTCTTCCACCAGCACCTCAGGGGCCGAAGCGCCAGCTGTAACACCAATGCGACTATCGGCTTTAAACCATTGGCAATTAATGTCGCTAACGCCATCAATAAGGTAGGCAGCTGCACCTGACTTCTCAGCTTTTTCACGCAGTCGGTTAGAGTTAGAAGAGTTTTTCGATCCTACTACCAATACCACGTCAGATTTTTCTGCCAAATCTTTCACCGCATCTTGGCGGTTCTGGGTGGCATAACAAATATCGTCTTTACGAGGCCCTTGAATTTCTGGAAAAGTCACACGTAATGCGTCGATGATCGCGGAGGTATCGTCAACCGACAGAGTAGTTTGAGTACAGTAAAACAACTGCTCAGGCTTCTTAACCTGCAGCTTAGCAACATCTTCTACGGTTTCTACCAAGTAAATACCACCGTCAGCGTTGTCGTATTGGCCCATAGTGCCATTAACTTCAGGGTGGCCATGGTGGCCAATCAAAATACACTCAATGCCTTTACGGCTGGCACGAGTAACTTCCATGTGCACTTTAGTTACGAGTGGGCATGTAGCATCGAAGATTTTAAGATCACGTTGTTTGGCTTCTGCACGTACAGCTTGAGACACGCCATGAGCGCTAAAGATACAAATACTGCCTTCGGGCACATCGCTAAGTTCATCAACAAACTCAGCACCACGTTTACGTAAACCATCTACTACATAGCGGTTGTGAACCACTTCATGGCGAACATAAATAGGCGCACCAAACATTTCTAAAGCACGTTCAACTATAGAAATAGCGCGGTCAACACCAGCGCAAAAACCGCGAGGATTCGCTAACAGTATTTCCACTATCGCTCCTTAATTAACCGCTAAAATTTCTACTTCAAATATAACCGTTTGGCCAGCCAGCGGATGATTAAAATCTACCGTTACTGAATCACCGGTTACTTCACGCACAATGCCCGGAATTTCACTACCATCAGGCTGAGCAAACGCAATAATACTGCCTTCTTCGGCAGGTGCTTCATCACCAAACTTGCTGCGCTCAAAGTACTTAATGTTATCCGGATTGCTTTGGCCAAAGGCTTGCTCGGCATTAAGTTCAAATTGGCTTTTATCACCCGTTTTCAAACCCAATAAACACGCTTCAAAGCCTTCGGTTAGGCTACCATCACCCATTACCAGTTGAGCTGGCTTTGGATAGTTATAGGTACTTTCGGCAATCGATCCATCGCTTAACTTCAATACAAAATGAAGTTCTACTTTGCTTCCTTGCTGAATCATTTAGGTTCCTTGGCTTGCGGCGACAAAAAGCTATCTAACACTAACAATACCGCACCCACACAAATGGCTGAGTCAGCAACGTTAAAAGATGGCCAATGGTAACTGCCCACGTAAAAATCGAGGAAGTCGATAACATAGCCAAACACTACGCGGTCAAATACGTTACCAATTGCTCCGCCTAATACTAAGGCGTAAGCAATGGCTGGCCACTTTTGCTCGACGGGTGTTTTTTTCATCCACCACACCAGCAAACCACTCACAAAAAGAGCTATGGCAGTAAAAAACCAACGTTGCCAGCCACCGGCATCACTTAAAAAGCTAAAAGCTGCACCGTAGTTTCGAACCGAAACCAAATTAAAGAATGGCGTTACCGCTACCGATTCATATAAATCGAAGGTTTTAGCAATGGCAAACTTGGTAACTTGGTCAACAATGAATACCACCACACTTAACCACAACCAGCGTAAACCCGTGCTATTTGTTTTACTTACTACAGCGTCGTTATGCATAGCTACGAGACTCACCTTCACCCGCGACGTTGGTTACACAGCGACCACACAAGCTTGGGTGCTCAGCGTTTTGACCAACATCTTCGCGGTGGTGCCAGCAGCGGTCACATTTCGCGGCTTCGGCTACTTCTACTTTAACTTTAAGGTTGTCCAACTCAGTAGCAGCGGCATTATCACCCGCTTCACTTAAAGCCTGTAAGCTTACATCTGAAGTTAACAATACAAAGCGTAACTCATCACCCAACTGGCTTAACACTTGCTCTAGCTGGCTATCTACATACAGCGTTACTTTAGCCTCTAAGGTGCCACCAATTTTCTTGTCGCGGCGTGCTTGTTCAAGGTTCTTGTTCACTTCATCACGAATAGTGATCAATTGAGCCCAGAATGCATCATTCATTTTGCTATCTTGTGATAACGCAGTTAAGCCTTCGTACCACGCTTCAGTGAATACAAATTCGCTACGCTCTCCAGGTAATGCTTGCCAAATCTCGTCAGCGGTAAAGCTTAAGATAGGTGCAATCCAGCGGGTTAACGCTTCAGCGATGTGGAATAGTGCCGTTTGACAAGAGCGTCGCGCTAGGCCATCAGCTTTTGCGGTGTACTGACGATCTTTAATGATATCTAAATAGAAACTACCTAGTTCAATAGAACAGAAGTGCATTAGCTTTTGGTAAACAACGTGGAACTGGTATTGCTCGTAGGCTTCTACAATTTCTTGTTGAACAGCGGCGGCTCGACCCACTACCCAGCGGTCAAGCTCTACCATGTCTTCACTTGCCACTAAATGCTGCTCAGGTTCAAACCCGGCTAAGTTAGCCAATAAGAAACGCGAGGTATTACGAATACGGCGATAAGCATCGGCGCTACGCTTGAATACTTCGTCCGATACGCTCATTTCAGCGGTGTAGTTGGTAGATGCAATCCACAAACGTAAGATGTCTGAACCTAGTTTGTTCCAAACATCCTGCGGAGCAATACCATTACCTAATGATTTAGAGAACTTATGGCCATTAGCATCTACGGTGAAACCATGAGTAAGTACTTGCTGGTAAGGCGCTTTGCCGTTAATTGCAGTAGCAATCATTAGTGATGACTGGAACCAACCGCGGTGTTGGTCAGAGCCTTCTAAGTACATATCTGCAGCTTTACCGTTAAACTCTTCACGTGCAGCAACTACACTTGAGTGAGTTGAACCAGAGTCAAACCATACATCTAGCGTGTCTTCTACTTTGCGGTACTGCTCGGCTTCATCGCCCAGTAGTTCAGTAGCATCTAAATCCCACCAAGCCTGAATACCGCTTTGCTCAACACGTTTAGCGACGTCTTCCATCAACTCTACCGCACGAGGGTGCAGTTCGTTAGATTCGCGGTGCACAAACAATGCAATCGGTACGCCCCAAGTACGTTGGCGAGAGATACACCAATCTGGGCGATTCTCTACCATGCTTTCGATACGGCTTTGGCCCCAATCTGGGATCCACTGGGTTTTCTCGATTTCTTGCATGGCTTGCTTACGCAAACCATTTTGGTCCATGCTCACAAACCACTGCGGCGTAGCACGGAAAATAATAGGGGTTTTGTGGCGCCAGCAATGTGGGTAGCTATGACGGTAAGCATGGTGATGCAGAAGCGCGCCTGTTTCTTTAAGTTTTTCAACTACGTTGTCGTTAGCTTTAAATACATGCTGACCACCGAAAAACTCGGTATCGGCAAGGTAAACACCATTATCACCAACCGGGTTAGCCACTTCTAAGTTGTACTTCTGGCCTACCGCGAAATCTTCTTGACCATGACCAGGAGCAGTGTGAACACAACCTGTACCTGACTCAGTAGTTACGTGGTCACCTAAAATAACAGGCACTTCAAAGTCATAAAATGGGTGCTTAAGTTTAACTAACTCTAAGGCATCACCTTGGCAGTAACCTAAAGCATGGAAGTGAGTTGCACCAAAGCGCTCTACACACTCTTCCATTAGATCGCGCGCCAAAATTAAACGTTCTTTGCCAGTTTCAGTTTCAATTTGAACCAATACATATTCAAGGTGAGCATTTAAGGCTACCGCTCGGTTAGCAGGTAAAGTCCACGGCGTAGTGGTCCAAATAACTGCAGAGATTGGCCCTTCACCGGTCACGCCTTCTGGGTGATCAAATTTGGCTAATACTTCGGCTTCGTCAACAGCGGTAAAACGCACATCAATGGCAGGAGAGGTTTTATCTTCGTATTCAACTTCAGCTTCAGCAAGAGCACTGCCACAATCGGTACACCAGTGCACAGGTTTAGAACCTTGCAATAGGTGGCCATTATCGATGATTTTTGCCAAGGCACGGATGATGTTTGCTTCAGTATCGAAGTTCATGGTTAGGTAAGGGTTTTGCCAATCACCTAAAATGCCCATGCGGATAAAGTCGTTGCGCTGACCATCAATTTGCTTAGCGGCGTAATCGCGACACTTTTGACGAAATTCAGCAGCGGTTACTTTTTTGCCCGGCTTGCCAACTTTCTTTTCTACTTGTAGCTCGATAGGTAAACCGTGACAGTCCCAACCAGGCACATAAGGAGAATCGTAGTCAGATAAAGTCTTCGACTTAATAATGATGTCTTTAAGCACCTTATTAACCGCATGGCCAAGGTGAATATTGCCGTTGGCGTATGGAGGGCCATCGTGCAAAATAAAGCTCTTCTTACCTTTTTTGGCCTGTCTAATTTGGCCGTACAGATCCTTTTCGCTCCAACGCTTAAGCATTGCAGGTTCGCGGTTGGCTAAATTACCACGCATCGGGAATTCAGTATCAGGTAGATTAAGAGTATCTTTATAGTCGCTCATCGAATCACTTTTCCAGTCAATTACTCTGCAAGGCCATAGTAGGCTTTTGCACGCTTAATATCGAGATTCACCTGAGCTTTAAGCGCATCAAGCGAATCAAATTTTTGTTCATCTCGTATTTTTAACTGCGGTTCAACCACTAATCGTTGGCCATACAGATTGGCGTCAAACTCAAACAAATGAGCTTCTACCAATAAATCTTTTCCTGCGGCGGTTGGCCGCCAGCCTATGTTAGCAATGCCTGAAAAGCGATGCCCTGGCTGTTCTTGTATATAGGCTTTAACTGCAAACACCCCATGCAAGGGGCATACATGGCGGGCAACTTTTAAATTTGCCGTAGCAAAGCCCAGTTGACGCCCCAACTTTTGGCCATGAATGACTTTGCCATTAAAGCTAAATTTTCTGCCTAACAATTGAGCCACCGTTGAGAAATCGGCCCCGGCTAAATGCTGACGTAATAACGTACTGCTCACACGCTGCTGATTTAAGCAAAACGAATCGGTTGCTGTAAGCTCAAAACCGTACTGTTTTTTGGCCGCTTGTAAGCTTGCGAAATTACCTTCTCGGCCTTTACCAAAGTGGAAGTCATCTCCCACTGCTAGGTATTTTACTCCCAGCAATTCAACCAATAACTGGCGAACAAAATAGTCGGCACTTTGTTGAGCAAACTCATGACTAAAACGCACCACCAACAAGCGGTCTACACCTAAGCTTTTTAGTTGCTGATACTTATCGCGAAATCGGCTAATTCGAGCGGGCGCTTTATCTTTAGCAAACACCTCAAGCGGTTGTGGCTCAAAAATCATCACCACAGCGGGTAAACTCCGCTGGCGAGCCTGTTCAACTAAACGCTTAATTACTTGTTGATGGCCTAAATGCACGCCATCAAAATTACCAATACTTAATGCACAGCCATAGTGACGCGCTTTAATGTTGCGTATTCCGCGAATTAACTCCATTCCCGCGCCTATTTCGTCAAAAACCGACGGATTATAGCTTGTTTAGTCCGCAGTTACAGCCCCGAAACTGCTTTTCAAGTGAGCTAATCTTATCCCCAAGCAAAATAGCAAAACCAAGTAGCTAATCACGGCCGCTGCTACACAGATTAAAAGTTGCCAAACACTGTCTATCCAAGACAACGCAAACCATTGTTCAGCAAGGGGAGAAAGCCACACAATGAGCCCCCCCATCAATGTCGATGCCACTAAAATTTTAACAATACATACCAAGGTAGGAGAGCCGAGTTTGTAAACACCTTGTTTATGTAAACCGCGATAAAGCAGGCTGGCATTAAGCAACGCCGATAAAGCAGTGGCAATAGCTAACCCAATATAACCATAAGGAATCGCGAAGATAAGGTTAAAGCCCATGTTGCTTGCCATGGCGATAATGCCAATTTTCACCGGCGTTTTGGTATCTTGGCGCGAGTAATATCCTGGCGCTAATACCTTCACTAGCATGAAAAACAACAAGCCACCGCTATAAGCCATTAAGCTGTAGGAGGCGTTTAACACATCTTGTTGGTCAAAAGCGCCACGCATAAACAACACTTGTAAAATTGGCTGACCAAGTAAGGCCAAACCTACTGTGGCGGGTATGCCCAAAAAACACACCATGCGCACTGCCCAGTCCATGGTTTGCTGAAACTGCTGCGGGCTTTTATCAACATGACGCTGCGATAAGCTTGGCAAAATCACGGTGGCAATGGCGATGCCAAACAAACCTAGCGGAAACTCCAACAAGCGGTCGGAGTAGTACAGCCACGATATAGAGCCGGTGATTAGGAAACTGGCGATTAGGGTATCCAATAGCAAGTTTATTTGACTGACCGATACACCAAACAATGCAGGGATCATTAGGGTGCGAATTTTTACCACTCCAGGATGTTTCCAGCCCCAACTTGGCTTTTGCAACAACTTAAGCCTAAACAAGAAGGGTAATTGAAATAGAAACTGAATTAAGCCGCCGAAGAAAACCCCCATGGCCAAACCAACCTCAGGTTGTTCTAGGTTTGGAGAAACAAATATCGCAAAACTAATCACTGCCACATTTAGCAATACAGGCGTGAATGCCGCCACGGCAAAACGACCAAATGCGTTAAGAATCGCGCCCGATAAACCGGTAAAGGTGACAAACCATAAATAGGGAAAAGTAATTTTAAGTAGAAAGGCCGACAGTTCAAACTTAGCAGCATCGGGGCCGTCGTTTAACCACGATATAAACCACCCCGTGCCAAATAGTGCTGCAATTAAAGGCGAACCAATAATGCCAAACAAGGTAACTATGGTAACGGCTAAGCCCAGCGTACCGCTAACTTTGGCGATAAGCTCTCTTACTTCGTCTTCAGAACTCTTTTGCTTGTATTCGGTAAGTACCGGTACAAATGCTTGGGCAAACGCGCCCTCGGCGAATAAGCGGCGCAAAAAGTTAGGAATTTTGTTGGCAAAGAAAAATACGTCGGCAGCAACACCCGCTCCCATTAAATTAGCAATGACCACATCACGAGCCAAACCTAATATGCGGGAAATCAGGGTCATAGCGCTAACAATGGCGCCAGATTTTAACAAGGTTTTACTCAATGCACTGTCCTGTTGCTAAATTACACAAATTCCTCTGCCCTAACATTAAAAATGCTGGTAGAATCGCGGCACAGTTTAACCGCCTATAAAGATCGATGCTACGGTCATGACGTTTAGTTAGGTTTTCCTTGCTTTGATATTTATACTTGGTTAAAAATTGTTTGACATAAACATGAAAAACGGGCATATTCCACGGCCTTTAAATTCATAATTCCAAGACAAAGTTCAGGAGTTACACTTGGCTAATATTAAGTCAGCTAAAAAACGCGCTATCCAAGCTGAAAAGCGTCGTCAACATAACGCTAGCCGTCGCTCTATGATGCGCACTAATTTGAAAAAAGTTATTGCAGCTATCGAAGCAGGCGATAAAGAAGCAGCTACAGCAGCATACCAAGCAGCTCAACCTATCTTAGACCGTTACGCGTCTAAAGGTTTGATCAGCAAAAATAAAGCAGCTCGTCATAAGAGCCGCATTGTTGCAAAAATCAACGCACTTTAATTTAAAGCGCTTGATGAAAAAAACCGGCCTAAGCCGGTTTTTTTATGTCTGCTATTTAGTACTAATTACTTACAGTAAAGCTCATGTAGCTTCCCTAGCACCGCTTTAGCCTCTTCGCTAGCGATTGAGTAGTAAATGGTTTGAGACTCCTTACGCGTGCTCACAAGCTGATCTTTTCGTAACCATGCTAAATGCTGAGATAACGCAGACTGACTTAAAGTGACTCGTTGGTTCAGTTCTCCTACCGTTAACTCACCTTCCACTAGGTGGCATAAAATCATTAAGCGGCTTTCGTTTGCTAGCGCTTTTAACAATTTTAATGCAGGTTCAGCATTTTTTTGCATGTCTTGAATGTTCATCTTTCTACCTACTAACTCACTTAAGCCAAACTATACGTGAAATGGCTATAGCTCGCTAGGTTAAAGCTGAGCACATGGTTTTTGAGCGAAGCACAAAAAAGCCGCAATTAAGCGGCTTTAACGTCACTAAACCAATACCTTACTGAGCAATAATCCGATATTGCATCGTGGCATCATTCACTTCAACAATGTAGCTTCCAACAATACCAGTGAAAATATCGCCACCAGTTTGTTCTAGAGTGCCATCGTTGTTGTTGTCGCCGTAGTTATTTGACCAGTCACCGTTTACGTCAAACTTAAAACGCTGATTGTTTTGGCCATCAAAGTCCACGCCAACTTGCCAAACATTGTTGGCAACTAAAGTCATAGCAGTAGTTTGCCATCCGTTAGCAGTACCACGAAAATACAACTGCTCAAAGTTAGCTGTAAAGTTAGCATTTGGATCAATCACCTCAACCACTACCGACGCTTGTGCAGTTTTACCGCCATCGTCAGTCACGGTTAAGCTAATACTGTGTGAACCCGCAGTATTGTAGGTTACTGTTGTGGTTTCACTCGTATCACCATTGCTCCATAAGTAACTGGCAATAACACCATCACTATCACTTGAGCCCGCTGCACTATAGGTGATGCTTTGGCCTATATCTACCTGAGTTGCCGATGCACCAATTATTGCAGTAGGAGCTTGGTTAGCGTTAAGTTCGGTAATGCTGTAAGCCAAAGTTTGATCATTCACTTCTATCAAGTAAGAACCCACCACGTCAGTGAAGATATCCCCACCGGTTTGCTCTAGCACACCATCACTATTGGTATCACCGTAGTTCTGGGTCCAATCACCATTAACATCTAACTTAAAGCGCTGCTCTGCTTGACCATCAAATTCAACCACAACTTGCCAAGTATGATCAGCCACTAAGTCCATGGCCGTTGTCGCCCAACCATTGGCTGTACCACGGAAGTAAAGCTGATTAAAGTTCTTCGCTTTTTCATCACTTTCAACACTTAGCACGGCTTCTGCGGTTGCAGTAGCGCCTTCGTTGTCGGTAACGGTTAAGCTAATAGTTTGGCTGGCATCTACAACTACAGAGATAGAGCTGGTTGTTTCACCGGTACTCCATAGGTAGCTAGCAATAGAACCATCTTCATCACTAGAGCCTGAACCATCTAAGTTTACTGTTGTTCCGGCAGCTACAGTTTGAGTAGCTGGAGAGATGGTTGCTACTGGCGCTTTGTTTGGAATAACCGTTAGAGTTACCGAAGTAGTTGCGGTTTTCCCTTGGTTGTCGGTGACCGTTAGGCTAATCGTTTGAGTCTCATTCACTGTAACGGTGATTGACTCACTAGATTCACCAGTACTCCAGCTGTAACTAGCAATAGAGCCATCAGAATCACTTGAACCAGCACCGCTTAGCACAACCTGTGACCCTTTAGCCACTGACTGGCTTCCTGGGCTAATCGCGGCAACGGGTGCGTTGTTTCCGTCTAAACCGTCTGGAATACCTGCAGCAATTGCACCGCCGCTTACATTCCAACTACCCTCATCAATTTGATAGTTTTGACCACCATTATTATCCCAAGCACCACTACAGTTATTCGTCACAAACTCCAGCTGGTTACCGTCTTCTAAATCTACGGTTAAGCTATACCAGTTGTCACCTAGGCTTTGCATTTCTTCACCTGGTGCAGTAGTCCACGTAACTGCGCCGTCTACGGTGTAATGCAAACATACCTTGCCCCAACCGTTGTTATCTTGGTAATACAAGGTACTCAATACAGATTGACCGATAATTCGGTAAGTCACGCTGGTAGAGTCTTTCTGACCAACACTGTCAGTAACAGTTACCGATATAGTGGTACGTTCGTTCAAAGTAACAGTAATCGACGGGCTGGTTTCACCAGTGCTCCATAAGTAGCTCGCGATTGGGCCTTCTTCGTCAGTTGAGCCAGCAGCGCTCAAAGTTACTACAGTGCCTAGTTCTACTTCGCCACCTGCGGCATTAATATGGGCCGTTGGTCGCTTATCACCTACTACAACATTGTCGGTGAAGAACATCGCTTCGCCAGCAATTGCGCCGTTCACGTCTTCAACGGTTTTGCCGCCAACGCTACTAAACTGACCAGCACCTACGTAAACTTGTTGAATCTCAGAACGAGTTACGTTGCCTTTACTATCGGTTGCTTCAATGTAGTAATCCAACAGCTGCTCTTGGTATTGATCAATGTAGGTGAAGTACATATTGCCGATTTTCTCAGCAGGCACTACTTCAAACATTTCTTTACCAGAAGGCTGCCAATCTACACCATTCATGTCACCGTTTAAGTCACGCTCGGTCATGCTAAAGGTTTGCCATTCGCCAACCCGTGAAGGATCGACATCAGGATCGCTAGCATGCGCGCTTGGATCATAGAGCTTAAAGGTTTTATCGGTAGCAGTTGCCCACTTATCTTTGTGAACACGTACTTTAACCTTGATATCTTGAATACCGCTTACGTCATAACCGTAGGTATAAATCGCAAACTTGGTATCGGCATATACCGTAGCCCAACCTTCCGCTTTACTTGAGTTTGCACTACCAGGATTATATGGGTAACGCTGTGGCCACCAAACCGAAGGACCTGTTTTATCTTGGGCAAGGTTGGCTTCTACATACGGGGTTGTAAAGTGTAATGACTGGTTAAATGAAATAGTAGGTTTAACCCCGTCATCAACGTTTTCATCGTAATAACCAAAACCAGAATCGATTGAGGCCATAAGGAAGTACCAACCTAACTCTGCAGGGTTTGCACCGCCAGCATAGTTGTTGTTCGCATCACCTTTAACCGGGAAAGACATCATCCACGGATTAAGCTGGTTACCTGGGTAAGTTACCTCGTTATCACGCGCGGTAGTTGGGCTCCAGTAATTAGGGTTATTGTCTAACCAAATTTGCTCAGCGGTTTTTGCATAGTTTTCGGCAGCTTGCAATAAAGCAAAGTTACGCTCTAGGTAGTGATAGCCTAACTCAAGCGATACCATGTGCTCACGTGTAGCCACAAAATCGGTGCCATTTACCGTGTTAAAGTCTGCCATCTGACCACGCCAAACGCCCATTGGAATATGCCAGTGGTACCACGTAGGATCAGCCGATGAATCTCGTGTATCAATCCATGAGCCATCTTGTACGTGCACAATGTCGTCTTCTGGAATTGGATAAGCTTTTAGGTACTCGTCCACGCCCATACCACGCACCGAGCTATCGGCATACGTAACATTGCCCGAGTTAGCCCAAGTGCCACCATCACCCGCTCTACCTGACGAGTTATCACCATCATGCGCAATGGTGAAATACTGGGTACGGCCTAAAGATGCAGCGTCGCCTTCAAAAGCTTTTAGTACGTCAGCAGTAATTGAGCCTTGGTAACCTTCTTCCCAAGAGCTAGCTTGCTCAACAGGAATACCGGCAACTTTGTGCTGCTCACCGGTTTCAGGGTCAACGTATTGAACCCAGTGAGGAATCGAAGCAAACGGGAACTTGTTGTAAGTCACCTGTTGCTCATTGAACATATGTAACTCGGTCCACGCACCTATGTCGCTAACATTTTGTAAATCTGCGCGGTTAGGCGGAGAAATCAAAGTATCTTTGCCGGGGTCATTCAAATAAGGATAATCACGCAAAGTACGTGAATAGTGCACGTTCCCAAGTACCGACCATTCAATACCTAACTTGGTAAGTACTGGAATAATCCGCTCTGAAAAACCAAGCTCTGTTGGGAAGAAACCTTTCGATGATTTAAATGAGTCACCTAAGAAGTAATCTTTCGCCAAAGTAACGTTTTGATAAATCAAATCTTTTAAGAAATAGTCATTACCCACCAATGGCCCCATAGTATGGTGACCAGAGAAGTGAATCGTGTCTAAAGCGTTAAAACCACCGCTGGTTTTTGTACCGTTTTGGGTATCGCGCCAATAAGCGCCCCACCCTAAATTGTAACCATCCAAATTACCTAACTCGCCGAAACTCTGCACGTTGTTAATAACTGATGCCGACATGGTGACATGCGTTTGGCTTTGTGGATGATTACCATTGTTGTTTCTAGCCGTGTCCATTGGCCAGCTTAAGTAAGCGCCTTTTTTGGCATGATGTTGATAATAAGATACCAAGTCATCATGCGGCATCGGCGCACCGCTGCCAGGAATATAGAATGTGTAATTTGCTGGAGGGTTATTCTTAAGGTTAATAACTTGGCCGTCATAGGTATAACGAATTGGATCACCTACTGCTAGACCTTCGTATTTGCTTACGTCGTAGTAAGGCCAAAAGTTTGGCATGTGGTTATGATAAATATGAGTTGCTGCAATTTCCGCTTGCGCAGAGATCGACGCAGCCACCATACTTAAGGCGAACACCTTTTTCATGATTGCTTCCTTTCCCGCACTCGTAGCTCTCAAGCCACTAATACGCTTTACTCGCTGATAAAAATGCAGAAGCCAAACATGGGAAGTTTAGTGTTAACCGTATTTATATTGCCCTACTACCGTTTGTTTCTGCGCTCAGATGCTAAATAGCATCACTCGCCAAACACAGTTGAGATGATCTGGTTTAACGAGGCTTCTGTACAACAGCTCGATGAAAGGAGGCTTATTTTTGCTACCGCGACAAAGAGTTACCAGAAACATTTATTAGGTTAGTACTTGCTAACCCTTATTATTGTTTACACGCTGAACTTAAAGATAATTTTTGATATTTGCTTTAGCTCAGAATGATATTCTGTAATCTATGAGAGATAGCGTAGCGCTAACCCGATGAATAATTAAGCAACCAGAGCGGTAAACATGCGTCAGTTCAAACTAAATGCGTGGTCAAACCGTTTTATTTGATATAAATCACAACAAGAAAGCTGATCAGCGAATAAACATAAAATCTACGCTAAATAGTTAAATATTATGAATCTTACTACTTAGCCTTAGCGCTTATTTTGAATTGAAATTTAAAATAGCATCAACATTTTGCAGCTGTTGCTCTCCAGAAAACAAAGGAGAAAAATCGCTGTTACAGAGCTGTTTAACAGAGGGGTGTTGAATCATTCGCTCAGCAAACAATACGTGATACTCCTCGGTTAAGTCGTGAGTAACCCCAAGCAAGCGAGTATTAGGGTTAGCCAAGATTTCTTCGGTATAAATGGCTGGCGCAACAAAAATACCATCGGTATATGCGCCAAACGCTTTCATTAAGGCGGCGTCATCAAACTCCCCAAGTACTGATACTTTTAGCCCCAGCTCATCAAACCAAGTCCATAACTTCCGCCCTAAGGAGCTGCGCCGTCCCGGTAATAATAAGCTGCGCTGCTCTAAACATGCAGGAAATGGCAACAACGACATTGGCTCATTGGCAAAAAAAGCTATACCACTCTCGCCTAGCTTTTTACTCAACACGCCATCTTGCTGCGCATTATCTAAACCACAATCGGACAAAATCATATCAAGCTTATGTTCGGCCAATTGAGATAACAACAGTTCATGCGTTGACTCAACACAACGTAAGCGAATATTGCCGTCGGGTGGCACAGCTGACAACAAAATACGGCTCGCTAAACGCTTAGATAAAGCATCTGCAACCCCAACCTCAAACAGCAGTTTTTCTTGCTGAGAGTAATTCACAATATCTAGCATTTCGTAGCTGAGGCTAAACATTCGGTCAGCATATTTGTAGACCAATTGGCCTAATTCGGTAGGAGTGATTTTTGGGCCACGGCGAATAAACAACTCTCCAGCTAAACGCTGTTCTAATTGCTTAATTTGGCCTGTCACAGTTTGCGGAGTAAGGAATAATGCTTCTGCTGCAGCGGTTACAGAACCGCGCTTGTAGGTCATCCAGAAGTAGTAAAGGTGGTTGTAGTTTAAGTGTGACATGCCTTACCTAATAGCAAACCCCTTTACGGGGTTTGCTTAAACAGGGTACAGCCTTCACTTAATGGTTAAACCGAAGACGTACTCAATGTATTGGTTTTGCCTTGCTCTTGCTCAGCAATTTTTGCCGCCTCTTCACGGGTAGACCAATGAAGTAAACCATAGCCAATAAGGGCTGCAGTTACCGACCCCGCCAATATAGCTAATCGCGACAAGCCTATCAAATCCGTTTGCCCCGCAAAGGCTAACGACGAGATGAAAATAGACATAGTGAAACCAATACCACATAGCATTGAAGTCGCCAGCAATTGCATATTGTTGGATCCCTCAGGTAACTTAGCCCAGCCGGCTCGTATAGCTAAACGGCTGCAGGTGTAAATACCTAAAGGTTTGCCCACCAATAAACCAAGAATAACTCCTAAAGCTAATGGGCTTTGGAAGCTCTCGAAGCTAATGCCGTCTAACGGAACACCAGCATTGGCAAAAGCAAAAATTGGCACAATGATAAAGCTAGAAGCAGGATGCAAAGCATGCTCTAACTTTTTAAGCGGTGACCCGCCTACCTTAGCTTTAATAGGGATCATGAATCCTACAATTACACCGGCCAAAGTAGCATGAACGCCAGATTTAAGTACCGCTACCCAAAGCACTAGGCCAAGTAACATATATGCACTTAAGCCAGCGTGACCTCGACGATTTAGCATCCATAAACCAATGGTAGCCGCAACCGCCCACACCAACGGCATAATCGCAACTTCACTGGTATAGAACAGCGCAATAACAACAATTACGCCTAGGTCATCAGCAATAGCAAGAGCCAGTAAGAATACCTTTAAACTAGCTGGAACACGTTTGCCTAGTAAGGCCATAACGCCTAGTGCAAATGCAATATCAGTAGCAGCAGGAATAGCCCAACCTTTGGCTAGCTCTCCATCACCGATGTTAAATAGTAGGTAAACAGCAGCAGGCACAACCATGCCACCAATAGCCGCAACTACCGGCAATAACGCTCGCTCTTTAGACGACAACGCGCCTTCTACCATCTCGCGTTTTACTTCTAAGCCAATCACTAAGAAAAAGATGGCCATTAAGCCGTCGTTAATCCACAGCAACAATGGTTTATTAATATCTAGTTCCGCGATACGAACTTGAAACGGCGTATCGAGAAAAGCGAAATATGCAGGAGACAACCACGCACTGTTTGCCATAAACAGTGCCACCACAGCGGCAAGCATTAGCAAGATACCGCCAGCAGCTTCCATTCTTAAAAAACGTTCAAGAAATGATTTCATAACAGCTCACTGAGAAAAATAAAAAGTCATTTTACTGAGAGTGTGAACAAAACATATTCACTTGTAGCTGAACTTACCATCGGAAAAACCGATGATAAATTGGAAAAACAATGGTTTAACCATTGATTAACAGAAGGGTCGAATATTTAACCCTGCTAGAAATCACACTTTCTAGCAGGGTTAATTGGATAACTATACCGAGAATGGGTAAGCGATAGGGTCGTGATATTGGTAATCAGTCACTTCAAAGTCGTCAAGTGTTACCCAAGTTTCTAAGTCTTCTAAAGACTTAATCTTTGGATTGATATGTAACTTAGGGGCGGCAAACGGTTCGCGCTTAAGCTGAACATCTCTCATCAATTCCAACTGATCTTCATAGATGTGGGCATTAACAATTTTGTGGTAAGCCTTACCCGGTTTGTGGCCGGTGATTTGCGCCATCAAGGCCAAAAACGTGAACACTTGAATTTGGTTAAAATTTTGCCCCAGCGGTACATCACACGAGCGTTGTGACGAAGTAAGGTAAAGCCTATCGCCCAATAAAGAAAAAGTATGAGTATGCATACATGGTCGTAAGCAGCCTAAGTGAAACTCACCCGGGTTATAGAACGACAAAATTTCTCCGCGATCATCAATGCCTTTTGATAGGTCATCTACGATCTTCTTCAGCTGATCAACCGACCCGCCTTCTGGCTTACGCCAAGAACGCCCCTGCACGCCGTAAACCCGACCCATATCGTTGTCGCCTTTACGTGCCGGGTTGTTTAACCACGCTTCGTTCTCATTTGCATTAGCCAACCACGTAGGCGTGCCTAGTGCTTTGAAATCAGCCGCATTATCTAGGCCACGAATGTAACCCAGTAACTCGGCAATGGCGGCTTTCCAATAGCTTTTGCGTGTTGTAACTAATGGGAATTCGTTGTTGGCAACATCATATTCAAGATCAGCATTAATAATGGTTAAACAACGCTTACCGGTGCGTTCATTTTCAATCCAAGTGCCTTCATCAACAATGCGTTGGCATAGGTCTAAATACTGTTTCATGCGTTACTCTCTTTGGTGTTGCGTCGATAAGCCCAGCGAATAAATAAAACGCCAAATATAATCATAGGCAAAGACAAGATTTGTCCCATGCTCATGCCTAAACTTAACAAGCCTAAGTGGCTGTCTGGCTCTCGGAAAAATTCAATAATAAAGCGGAAACTACCATAGCCTAACAAAAAGGCACCAGAGATAGCGCCCATTGGCGGCTTACGCTTGGCATAAACCAACAAAATAACCAGCAACAATACGCCTTCTAGGGCAAACTCATAAAGCTGTGAAGGGTGTCTTGCTACTAGGCCACCTGTTGGGAACACCATTCCCCAAGGCATGTCGGTTGCGCGCCCCCACAGCTCGCCATTCATAAAATTACCTAAGCGTCCCGTGGCTAAACCAAATGGAATGAGTGGCGCAATAAAATCGGCTACGGTGAAAAAATGGCGTTTGGTTCGGCGCGCAAACCACATCATCGCCGCAATTACACCTAACAAGCCTCCATGGAACGACATTCCGCCGGTCCAAATTTTAAATAAATATAAGGGGTCATCTAAAAACTGTGGGAACTGATAAAACAACACATAACCAATTCGGCCACCAATGATTACCCCTACAAATCCATAAAACAGCAAATCGCTCACTTCGGCGCGTGTCCAACCGCTGCCAGGCTTATCGGCCATACGGTTACCCAACCACATCGCAAATAAAAAGCCAAACAAATACATTAAACCGTACCAACGTACGTCCAATGGACCGATGCTAATCGCAATCGGATCAATTTCAGGAAATTGCAAAGGTGTAGACACGATAATTTGCTCTATTTAGGGAATAAAAAGAATGGGCATTTTGCAGTTAAATCAGCCATGAAACAAGCTCTGACTCATGGCAAATTCATTAATGTTTACTAACACGAACCAACTGCGACAAGTTCTGTTGCTGCAAATATTCATACAACAAGCTGTATATCGCTGAACCACTTTGGCTTTGTAGGATTTGCTCACGCAAAGCCGCTAATTCACTCAGGTTCACATGGCGTATTATGTATTTAATTTTAGCCAGGTTAAAACTAGACATACTTAAACGACGGTAACCTAAGGCTAATACCAACAAGGCCCCTACCGGCTCGCCAGCCAACTCACCACAAAAACTAACGGGAGTATTGTGCAGATTAGCTTGTTCAATAATTTGATTTAATGCGCGCACAACAGACGGGTGAAAAGTATCAAACAGCTCTGCGACGCGGGTATTGTTTCGGTCTACTGCTAACAAGTACTGGGTTAAGTCGTTGCTGCCCACCGACCAAAAGTCCACTCGCTGGGCTAATTCTGGCAACAAAAATAGTACCGAGGGTACTTCTAGCATCACCCCGTGTTTAGGCCGCTCTGGTGGTTCGGTTAAATCTAATTCGTCAACCACTTCCGCCCAAGCTTGCTCGAGCAAGCGCGAGGCTTCATCTACCTCATTAAGGCAACTGATCATCGGCAACATAATACATAAATTGCCACACTCGATAGCCGAGCGATACATCGCCCTTGCCTGTACCAAAAATATCTCGGGATGATCGAGAGTTAGGCGAATACCGCGCCAACCTAAAAATGGGTTCTCTTCCACAATAGGAAAATAGGGAAGCTGTTTATCCCCGCCCACATCAAGGGTGCGCATACACACTTCTTTACCACGATAGCTGTTTAAAATGTCGCGATAACGAGTATATTGTTCGTCTTCAGAGGGAAAACGATCCTGCATCAAAAATGGCACTTCGGTACGATACAAACCCACGCCATCTGCACCCGCATTAATCGCAATGTCGCTATCGGCACTAAGGCCAGCATTAATTAACATTTCAACGTTTTCACCGTCGATGCTAACAGCGGGTTTATCTAAATCTTGTTGAACTAAACTATTTAGCTCGCTTTCTTGCGCCAATAAAGCGATGTACTCATCACGAACAATTTTGTCTGGCTCAACAAACAGTTCGCCAGAATAACCATCTAAAATAAGCTCGCAGCCACGCAACTTATTAACGTTAAAACTTAAACCCATTAAGGCTGGAATGCCCATGGCACGTGCCAAAATGGCTGCATGTGAGTTTGCAGCCCCTCGCTGAGAAACAACCCCGGCCAAAAACTTACGCGGAATTTTTGCGAACATAGTGGCAGTGACTTCCTCAGCAACCACAATCACCGGCTCACTAGGAATAATTTCTGCGCTAGGACCTAATTCCAAGGCGTGCAGCAAACGTAAACCGACATCTTTTACATCCACCGCCCGCTCTTTTAAGTAGGGGTCGTTCATTTCTTCAAACTGCTGCACGTAGTGCTCTATCACTAAACGCAGCGCACCTTCAACCTGATAGCCCTCACTAATCTTGCGGCGAATATCGCCAGCTAAGCTAGCATCAGCCAACATGTGTTGATAAACATCGAAGATGGAGGCGACATCTTTGGGCAACTGCTCAGACAGCTTAATCGCTAAACTATGAAATTCATCTCGAGTAATTTCTAAGGCAACATCGAAGCGCTGTAATTGGTGCTCACTATCCTCAGCTTTTTCTACAGCTTGCTGCTCTAAGGCGCCGGTAGAGCGATTTATCCAAGCTTTGGCAATGGCTATCCCACTAGAGCTAGAGCCTGCTTTTATTGCTTCAGTCCACTTGTGCTTAGTAGGTTCTTGTAACACCGTTTGAAAATCGGTATTGGCTAATACCCCGGCTAGATGCGCAGCCAGCGTTACCAAAAATGACTCTTCACTTTGATCAAAACTGCGGGTTTCGGACTGTTGTACAACTAATACTCCCAACACCTTTCGTTGGTGAGTAATTGGTGTTCCAAGAAATGAAAAGAAACCGTCTTCTGCGGTTTCGGGTAAATACTTAAAATGAGGATTTAAACGCGCATCAGCTAAATTAATCGGCTCTTCGCGAACGGCAACTTGACCAACAACCCCTTCTCCCAAAGGCATCATTGCTTTACCCACAGCTTCACTGGCAAGGCCATGGGTTGCTCGCAGAACAAGATTTTGTTGCTGCGAGTCCATCACATACACCGAACAACAGTCGGTATGCATGGTAAGGCGAATCTTTTCGACAAGAATAGCTAAAGCACTGTCGAGAGTATCGGCATTGCTTACCTGTTCAACAATGGCGCGTAACTCTCCTAACACTTACGAAGCTCCTTTTCGCTTTTTATAACGCCGGCGTTTATCTTTGCCTTGGTGTTTCTCCGAGCGGTTAAACGGCATGGCCGCCGTTACAAACTCTTTTAATGCTCGGCGATAAACCTCCCGCTTAAAAGACACTACCTGTCTTACGGGATACCAGTAACTCACCCAACGCCAATCATCAAACTCTGGATGGCCACAGCGATCAAATTTTATATTAGATTCTTTGCCCACTAAGCGGAGCAAAAACCACTTTTGTTTTTGTCCGATACAAACCGGCGGACTATCCCAACGAATTAAGCGCTTTGGTAATTTATAACGCAGCCAATGTCTGGTTGTTGCTACAATCTTTACATCTTGCGGCAACAAGCCGACCTCTTCATGTAACTCACGATACATCGCTTGTTCAGCAGACTCTCCCTCGTCTACGCCTCCCTGAGGGAACTGCCATGAATGTTGACCATATCTACGTGCCCATAAAACCTGACCACGCTGATTACAAATAACGATGCCTACGTTGGGACGATAACCATCCCCATCAATCACTGAAACAACCTTCAGCTAAAAAACTATAGATAAAGTGATTCTTTCACAGAATCACAAGCGCGGCAAATACGCCTATCACAAAGGGAATAAATTGTAATAATGCAGGCTTAATTAAAGTTATTCGACTTATCTGTGAGAAATCCTGTGCATAACTTGGGTCAAACCCACTATAGACAAAATCACAGTTCAAAGCCGAACAAAAAACACACCAACAACAACACATATAACTCAACAAAAACAACAAGTTAAAAAACCATGGTTTGAGTAAGCGTTATTTTTAGCAAGTTAAAACTGTTTATAAGTCCTAGCGTTTAAAAAACACACAGTTCTAATTTTTTAGCCAAACGGCTAAAATTTCTGACTAAAAATAAACCACTTTTGATTAAACCGTATAATTCTGTGTATAAAATCCAAGTTAATAACAATGACAGATAGTTATCCCTATTATGTGTGGACAAAGCTGTTAGTAAGTGCTCATTAGTTATGAATAAACCCCACAGCTTCCTATCAAAGCACACAGTTTCTAATAAAAACCTTTTTTAAACATAGCCTTAGCTATAATCACTTAAGCATTTAAGCTTTGCTGCAATTGTTGAACAGCTTCTATACAATGGTGTTTTTGTTGGCGCTAGGCATGCATGACAGCTAAACCACAAAGTGAAACAGAACTCTTCGAACGCGCTCAGTCTTTAGCCGGATTAAGCTTAGGCGAACTTGCACATCGTGAAGGATTTGCCATTCCAAAAGATCTAAAAAGAGAAAAAGGCTGGAGCGGTCAATTGCTCGAATGGTGCTTGGGCGCGAGTGCGGGTAGCAAACCTATCCAAGACTTTCCAGAGCTGGGTATAGAACTTAAAACCATTCCTATTGATGCTTCGGGCAAACCACTAGAAAGCACCTACGTGTGCATAACTCCTCTGTGCAATGTCACCGGATCAACTTGGCACAATAGCAATGTGTATAACAAGCTATCGAGGGTATTGTGGATCCCCATTTTAGCAGAGCGGCATATTCCTTTAGATCAGCGCGTTGTGGCCAATCCCATCCTGTGGAGCCCCAATCCCCAACAAGAACAACTGCTCCGATCAGATTGGGAGGAAATCATGGAAATGATTGCTTTTGGTCAAATAGAACAAATTACCGCGCGCCATGGTCAAGTGTTACAGTTACGCCCTAAAGCCGCTAATAACAAGGCTCGAACCAGCGCAATTGGCCCAAATGGCCAACTAATTCAAACCCTTCCTCGTGGTTATTACCTAAGAACAAAGTTCACCGCAGCCCTGCTTCAAGACTACTTTCAACTGTAAAAAAATTAATCAACTATTGACCAAGCTCTCACTTTTTTGAAAGAATCGATATTGGTCACATAGTATACGGATTTATATTATCTCTCGGAGGAGAAACCATGCCGTTGAAGAAGCAATACCTAAAATCGAAGCCAGAAGTAAAAGTTACCTTTGAAATTGAGAAGGAAGCCACTCAAGAAGCGGAGCAAATTTTCTTGCTAGCTGAGTTTAACGAATGGCAACCCATAGAACTTACTAAGCTAAAAAACGGTAAGTTCAAAGTAGTGGTAAACGTGCCAACAGATCAACAAAGCAGCTACCAGTTTAAATACAAACTTTGCTTGAGCGACGGTGCAGAAGCCTATGACAATGACTGGGCAGCAGACAGCTACCAGCCAAATGGCGTGGATGGTGACAACTCTGTACTTGAAGTGGCTTAAACCACAAACATAAAAAAAGCCCGCTACTGCGGGCTTTTTTATTCTCGAAGAAAAGGGCTTACTTAGCCAATTTTTCTTTAATACGTGCTTTCTTACCAGAAAGTTCACGCAAGTAGTAAAGCTTAGAACGACGAACGTCACCACGACGCTTAACAGTAATACTCTCAACTAGCGGGCTATGAGTTTGGAATGCACGCTCAACGCCTTCACCGCTTGAAATTTTACGTACAGTAAATGCAGAGTGTAAACCACGGTTACGCTTAGCAATTACTACACCTTCAAACGCCTGTAGACGCTCACGGTTACCTTCTTTTACTTTTACCTGAACTACAACTGTGTCACCAGGTGCGAACGCAGGTACGTCTTGCTTCAATTGCTCTTCTTCGAGCTGTTTAATGATATTGCTCATTACTATTTCCTAGAATTAACTGAATCTTTATTTACTATCCAAGGGCGTTTGCTCTTGGATAAACTCAGCAAGAATCTTTTCTTGCTTGTCAGTCAGAGCTAGATTCTCCAATAACTCCGGTCGCCTCAAGTAAGTTCGCCCAAGTGCCTGTTTGTAGCGCCATTCTTCGATTTTTTTATGGTTACCACTTAACAGTACCTCGGGTACTGTTTGCCCATCCAAAACTTCTGGACGAGTATAGTGTGGACAATCCAACAATCCATCGGAGAATGAATCCTGCTCAGCTGAAGCTTTATCCCCCAGAACTCCCGGAATTAACCGCGAGACGGCGTCTATCATATTCATTGCTGGCAGCTCACCACCACTTAACACATAATCACCAATCGACCATTCTTCATCAACTTCCGCTTGAATCAAGCGTTCGTCAATGCCTTCATAGCGACCAGCAACAATAATCAGCTTTTGCTGTTGAGCTAACTCTATTACTCCATCTTGCTTCAAGGTACGCCCTTGCGGTGACATATAAATCACCTTAACCCCATCACCAGCGGCCTGTTTAGCAGCATGAATCGCATCCCGTAAAGGTTGCACCATCATTAGCATGCCAGGGCCACCGCCGTAAGGTCGGTCGTCCACCGTACGATGTTTGTCATGAGTAAAATCACGAGGATTCCAACACTCAATCTTAATCAGGCCGCGTTTTACCGCACGCCCAGTTACACCGTACTCGCTTATGGCAGAAAACATTTCAGGAAATAGACTTACTATTCCCACCCACAATTGTGGTATTTGCTCAGCCATAAAGGAACCTAGAAACTAGGGTCCCAATCAACAGTAATAGTTTGAGACTCGCGATCGACGTTATCAATTATCTGAGACTCTATGAACGGGATTAACCGTTCCTTTTTGCCAAAGGCATCTTTTAAATTGGCTTTCACAACCAAAACATCATTAGAGCCTGTTTCCATTAAATCGGTCACATGCCCGAAGTTATAGCCGCTACGATTAACCACTTGCATGCCCATTAGGTCACGCCAGTAATATTCATCTTCAGCAAGCTCCGGTAGGACTTCCGGCAAAGCCGCAATATCCATTCCGGTTAAACTCTGTGCTTGTTCTCTTACATCGTAGCCCTCAAGCTTAACGATGAAAGATTTGCTGTGTCGCCGCCATTCTGTCACTTCAATTGAAGTATATTCGCCAGAACGACCTATCAACCAAGGTTGATAGTTAAATACAGCTTCTGCATCTTCAGTGAATGAGTTAACTTTTAGCCATCCTTTAATACCGTAAACGGCACCGAGGCGACCCAGTACGATGGGCTGTTCTTTATTGCTCATCTTAACTCCACTAAAAAGGCTAAATTAAGCTGCTTTTGAATCTTTGATTAGCTTAGCTACACGGTTAGAAACCGCAGCGCCTTGGCCAACCCAGTGATCAATGCGGTCTTGTTCCAAGCGAATACGCTCTTCTTGACCTTTTGCGATCGGATTGAAAAAACCTAATTTTTCAATGAAGCGACCGTCACGTGAATTACGGCTATCAGTAACAACTACTTGATAGAATGGACGCTTCTTAGCGCCGCCACGTTGCAAACGAATGGTAACCATATCGTCCTCATACTAGTTAAAAAATTTAAGGTCCCAAAATGGGATCCCCGCTAATTGAAGCCGCGGAATTGTACTCCTTTTTTGCTTAATTGCAAGCTATAACCCGCTTTGGCGAGCATCTAAATTGCTAGCGCTTATCGGCGCAAAATGGCCAATACTTTCTATGCTTGTTTTTGCTGCTAAAAAAGCTAAGTGACTCAAGCTACTAACGCACGCTTTGACTTAGCTGCAAGCTTCTACCAACATAGGCGTTTAACTATACTGATCACCGAGCCATTTGTTTATGAAGTACCAATGGATATTGTTTGATGCCGATGAGACCCTGTTTCATTTTGACGCTTTTGCCGGCTTACAGTTAATGTTCTCTCGCTATGGGGTTAAATTTGAGCAACAAGACTATCAACATTACCAAACCCGCAACCTGCCCTTATGGGAAGCCTATCAAGCCGGCCAGGTGAATGCAGAGCAGCTTCAACAGCAACGCTTTGAGCATTGGGCCAAGCAGCTTGAACAACACCCGCAAGCGCTCAATGACGCCTTCCTAGAGGCAATGGCAGACATATGCAGCCTATTACCTGGCGCTAAAGACTTGCTAGATGCACTTAAGAGCAAAGTGAAGATGGGCATTATTACCAACGGTTTTACCGCTTTGCAAAAAATTCGTTTAGAACGCACCGGGTTGAGCGGCTATTTCTCACCTTTGGTTATCTCTGAGCAAGTGGGCGTTGCAAAACCGCATAAAGATATATTTGAGCATGCCTTTGCTCAAATGCAGCAACCAGAGAAACATCGGGTATTAATGGTAGGAGACAATCCACATTCAGATATACAAGGTGGTATTAATGCGGGGATTAGAACTTGCTGGTTAAATCGTCACGGAGAAAAAAGGCCAGAGGGAATAGAGCCCCACTATGAGGTGAGTTCGCTTAAGCAACTGCAAACCCTATTAGAAGCTGCTTAGTTTGAGTTAATCCCAAAAAGTCGAAAGGGGCATTGCCCTTCAGCTTATGCCCCTTTCTAGTGTATGAACCTTTGCCTTTTTTCGGCCGTTCAACTTTTGCTTTAAATAACTGGCTGGTAACCAGCGCCTTAATTGCATTGTCGTTTATTTGCCCACGACCATGCTCATGCGCTAACAACTTAGCGACTTTTTTCTTAGCCATAATCTTTCTCTCATTTGCCCAGCAGCTCCTATAGCCACTTGGGGGGCTAGTGTAAACCAAGTTAAGCCAAATACACACTGTATATTTTTTAAACATCGCAAATTAATAGCCCCTAGGTAAAACAGCCCAACCAAGAAGCCAGCACTCGCCAACTTCTTGGTTTATCCTATACCAGCTTAATGGCTAATCATCCAAGGCCGCATAGACGGGAACATTTTCTCGCCGTTAGCGGTATACAGCAGCTTAGAACCACCGCGCTTGGTATGCTTACAGCCGCAGCCTTTTTTAAGCTTTTCGGCATTTTCGGCCCGCGTATCCACCGTTGAATGCTGCGGCTCATGCCGCGCTTTCTCATTACGCTCAATCGCCTGCTTGGTTTCGGCGGCCATATCCAATATCTCAGGTGGCAACACGATAACCCTAGCGGACAAAGCCTCACACTTTGGGCACTTAGCAGGTTTAGCGCTATCTGCCATAGTGGCTAGTTCGTAGAACAAACCATGTTCGGCACATTTATAGTCATAAACTGGCATAGCTCACCTCTCTATTTATCTAAGTCTGGAGCCAAAGGCATATCGACACTGCCATCTAAATACTTAGTTGGCCCATCTGCATTCGGCTTAATGTCAAACTCAAAGATATCGGTAGGTAACCATAACGTCGCACAGGAGTTAGGTACGTCCACTACCCCGCTTAAGTGGCCTTGTACTGGCGCAGTACCAAGCAATGAATAAGCCTGCGCGCCGCTATAACCAAATTTCTTGAGGTATTCAATGGCATTTAAACAGGCTTGGCGATAAGCCACGTTGGCATCCAAGTAATGTTGCTTGCCATCTTCATCAACCGAAATACCTTCAAAGATTAGGTAGTCATCGTAGCGTGGCGTAATTGGGCTTGGTTTAAAGATCGGGTTTTTAATCGCATATTTAGACATACCGTCTTTAATCAAATTAACCCTTAAGTGAATCCAGCCAGCCATTTCAATAGCACCACAGAAGGTGATTTCGCCGTCACCTTGGCTAAAGTGTAAATCGCCTACCGACAAACCCGCGCCTTTTACATAAACCGGGAAGTAGATTTTCGAACCACGCGATAAATCTTTAATGTCACAGTTACCGCCGTGTTCACGCGGCGGAACAGTTCTAGCACCTTCTTCAGCCGCTACTTTGGCATCATCGGGCTTCATTTTCCCCATGTGAGCAGTAGGTGCGTAAGGCAGTGCCGCTAACATTGGTACCCGCTCAGGGTCGGTATCAAACAGTTCTTTCTCTCGGCGGTTCCACTCATCTAGCATCTTTTTGTCGGGCAAGCAGCCAATCAGGCCGGGGTGAATCAGGCCAGCAAACTCGACACCGGGAACATGACGAGATTTAGTGAACATGCCATTAAAGTCCCAAATCGATTTTTGCGCTTCAGGAAAATGCTCAGTTAAAAAGCCGCCACCATTTTGCTTAGAGAAGAAGCCGTTAAAGCCCCATTGTGAATCATCAAAGGTGCCAATATCTAAGATATCCACTTCTAACAAATCACCTGGCTCTGCTCCCTCTACCCCAACCGGCCCAGAAAGAAAGTGCACCTGAGATAAATCAACATCACGCACATCAGAGGCGTCGTCGTCGTTTTTGATTTGTCCGCCAGTCCAATCTACACATTCCAAAATGAAATCGTCCCCTGGTTTTACGGTAGCCGCCATAGGAATATCGGGGTGCCAGCGATTATGTAACTTCTCGTTTTCATACGCCGATTTGTTTAAGTCAATCTTGATAATTGTTTCTGCCATGGTCTTTCTCCTTGAATGTAAATTCCCCAGCAAGCTATACCGACAAGTACGCGGCCACTTGCTGTTCATCAACGTCATCGCGCTGTACGTCATGCACGATTTGTCCTTTTTCAATCACCAGTATTCGGTCCGCCACATCAAGGGCGAAGCTCAATACCTGTTCCGACACCACTATCGACAAACCACGCTGGTCGCGAATTTGTTTTAGGGTTTTTGCCATATCTTTAATAATTGAAGGTTGAATACCTTCAGTGGGCTCATCCAGTAGCAGTACGCTGGGGTTGCTCGCCAAAGCACGAGCAATCGCCAACTGTTGTTGCTGTCCGCCAGAAAGGTTGCCGCCTCGGCGGTGGCGCATTTCCCATAACACAGGGAAAATGCTGTATAAGTCATCGGGTACTTTGTTTTCACCAGTGCTGGTTAAGCCGGTTTCAATGTTTTCTTGCACCGTCATGGTGGAGAAAATCATCCGGCCCTGTGGCACAAAGCCCAAACCAGAAGCCACCCGCTGATGGCTCTTTTTCTCTGCTAAGGGCTCTCCATCTAAATTGGCTTCACCACTTTTGCTCGGAATCATGCCAATCAGCGATTTCATTAAAGTGGTTTTGCCCATGCCATTACGGCCAAGAATCGCCACAATCTCATTTTCTTTGAGGCTAAAATTCATGCCACTTATCACTTCGCTCTGGCCATAGGCCACGTGGTAATCTGTTAGTTCTAACATCACTTTCTCCTTAATGGCCTAGGTAAACTTCGACCACTTTAGGGTCGTTCTTCACCCGCTGCATCGAGCCCTCAGACAACACCTTTCCTTGGTGTAATACCGTCACTCGGTCGGCGATGTCTTCAACAAACTGCATGTCGTGTTCAATCACTAATACCGAGCGTTGCTTGGTAATGCTTTGCAGCAACTGCGCGGTTTGTTTGCGCTCGGCTACCGACATACCCGCCACCGGTTCGTCTAACATCAGCAGCTCTGGATCTTGAATAAGCAGCATGCCTATCTCTAACCACTGCTTTTGGCCATGGCTAAGCAAGTCAGCTTGGTCGTTAAGTTTGTCGCTAAGAAATACCATCTCGGCAATTTCCATGATCTTGGCGTGCACCGCTTCATCACGTTTAAAGGTCAAGGCTCCCCACACATTGCGACCGCGCGGGTAAGAGATTTCCAAGTTTTCAAAAACACTCAGATCTTCATAAATGGAAGGGTTTTGAAACTTACGCCCTACCCCGGCATGCACAATTTGGTGTTCTTTAAGCTTGGTAAGCTCCTTTTGTTTGAACTTAATCGAGCCATTGGTGGCTTTAGTTCGGCCACATATCAGATCCAATACCGTGGTTTTACCGGCGCCATTAGGGCCAATAATCACCCTAATCTCCTGCTCTTCAACGTATAGCGACAAGTCATCAACGGCCTTAAAGCCATCAAAAGACACGGTTAAACCTTCAACGCTGAGTACAAAATCTTTGTTCTTTGATGAATTAGGCTGGGGCATTTGGGCTCTCCTTTAGAGATGGCGAAGCACTATCAGCCTCAGGCTCTGCAGCCTGAACCGCCTGCTTTGGCACATCGGGTTTGCTGGCTTTAGGTTTGAACACGCGCTTAAACCAAGGCTGAATGTAAGATTGATAGAGACCGGCTAAACCATCGGGAAAGGCTAACACCACACCAATGAATAGCGCGCCCATGGCAAATAACCACAATTGAGGGAAAGACTCAGAGAAGCTGGTTTTAGCGAGGTTTACCAGCAAAGTGCCATATACCGCACCAAGCAAGGATAAACGCCCACCCACGGCACAAAAAATCACCATTTCGATGGAAGGAACAATGCCCACAAAGGAGGGCGACATAAAGCCCACTTGCAGGGTAAACATAGCTCCACCAATGGCGGCAAAGGCTGCACCAACACAAAAGATGAAGATTTTGAAACTGGCAACGTTATAGCCAGAAAAGCGCACTCGATCTTCTTTCTCACGCATCGCCACCAGCAAACGGCCTAACTTACAACGCTTGATGTATAAGGCAGCAAACAGACAGCCGAACAGCAACACAGCATTAATAAAGTAGAGCAGGTACTGCGCCGACTCGGTGCGTATATCCCAACCTAAAAAGGTGCGTAAATCGGTAATGCCGTTTACCCCACCGGTATAGCCTTGCTGGCCAATGATCAAGATGGTGAGAATGGCAGCAATAGCCTGAGTAATAATGGCGAAGTACACCCCACCTACCCGGCGGGTAAACATAGCTACACCAATAATAAAGGCGAACAAAACCGGCACTGCAATCACCGCCACCAAGGTAAAGGCTAAGCTATCGAAGGGCTGCCAAAACCAGGGCAACTCGGTGAGCTGATTCCAATCCATAAAATCAGGAATGCCTGGCGTTGATTGAATCGCGGTGGCTTCGGGGCTTGAGGCTTCCAGCTTCAAGAACATCGCCATACAATAACCACCTAAGCCAAAAAACACGCCTTGGCCTAGGCTTAAAATACCGCCACACCCCCAGCACAGCACTAAGCCAATCGCCACAAAGGCGTAGGTTAAATACTTGCCAATTAAGTTGAGTCGGAAAATATCCAAGGACAAAGGCAACACAATGAAAATAATCGCGGCCAACAGTAGATACTTCCACCAATCAACCTTACTGGTATTTTGTGCTGCAGTAGCACTAAGTTGAGATAACATCATCATTCTCCCTAACGACGAACCTTGAGCGAAAACAGACCTTGAGGGCGCAGCATTAAAATGCCTACCACGGTCAATAAGGTGAGAACTTTGGCCATCGAACCACTAAGGAAAAACTCCATGGTTGATTGCGCTTGTGAGATGGTAAAGGCCGATGCAACGGTACCAAGCAAGCTTGACGCGCCACCAAATACCACCACTAAGAAGGTGTCTACAATGTAGAGCTGCCCTGCTGTTGGGCCGGTAGAACCCACCATGGTAAAGGCCGAGCCAGCAATACCGGCAATACCGCAACCTAAGGCAAAGGTGTAACGGTCAACCTTCTCGGTATTAATACCAACAGCGCCCGCCATTGCGCGGTTTTGCACCACCGCTCGAGTTTGTTTACCTAAGCGAGATTTTTGCATTAGCAAGTACACGCCAATGGTGATCATGATGGTTAATGCCATCACAAATATGCCGTTAATTGGCACTTCAATAATGTCGGTAATGGCGTAAGAGCCCATTAGCCAATCAGGTAGGCTCACTCCCACTTCTCGAGCGCCAAACACGGTGCGATAGAGTTGCTGTAAAATAAGGCTTAAACCCCAAGTCGCTAGTAAGGTATCTAGTGGACGCTTGTACAAATGGCGAATCATCGCCCACTCCACCAGCGCACCCAGCGCAGCAGTGACAATAAACGCCAGCAGCATTGCCACAAAAAAGTAGCCATCAAATAGACCCGGAAGGTAATTGCTAAATAGCTGTGAAGTAAGGTAAGTAATGTAAGCTCCTAGGATCATAAACTCGCCATGGGCCATATTAATTACGCCCATTTGACCGAATATAATGGCTAGACCTAGGGCCATAAGAACAAATACAGAAAACAAAATAAGACCGGCAAATCCCTGCATGGCGAAAATGGCGGTTAGCTCTGAGCTGGTATAATCGGCAAACATATTCAGTCCCTCTTAAAAGCTAGCGAAAGAACAAGTGGCCCAGCGAGCTGAGCCACCTACAGCGGTTACTGATAACCTTTAGGGAATGGGTTTGGTTCAATTAAGTCTGCGGTTTCATAAACAATGTCGTATTGACCATCGGCTTGAGCGTGACCAATTCGCGTTTTAGACCATAGGTGATGGTTTTCGTGAACTTTCACATAACCTTCTGGCGCAGTGGTTAGCTCTAGGTTTGGCGAAGCAGCACGTACTTTATCGATATCAAACGAGCCGGCTTTTTCTACCGCGGCTTTCCACAACCATGGGCCTAAGTAGGCAGCTTGAGTCACGTCGCCAATTACAATGTCGTCGCCCCAGCGCTTTTTAAAAGCTGCTACAAACTCTTCATTGTTTTGGTTGGTTAAGCTTTGGAAGTACTTCATGGCAGCGTAAGCACCTTGAATGTTTTCACCGCCAATGCCCAAGATCTCGTCTTCAGTCACCGAAATAGTTAATACCAGTGGCTTCTCTTTGTTCATATCGATGCCCGCAGCTTTAAGCTGCTTGTAGAAGGCAACGTTAGAGCCACCTACTACAATGGCGTAAATCACATCAGGCTTTTTAAGTTTAATTTTGTTGATAACCGAGTTGAACTGAGTATGACCCAGTGGGTAGTACTCTTCGCCCACTACTTTTAAACCCAGTTTTTCAATGTGTTTGCGGGCAATTTTGTTAGAAGTACGTGGCCAAATGTAGTCAGACCCTAGTAAGAAAAAGCTTTTGGCATCTTTGGTATCGGTTACCCAATCAATCCCTGCAATAATTTGCTGAGTAGCTTCTTGGCCGGTGTAAATTACGTTAGGAGATTGCTCTAAACCTTCATAAAACGTTGGGTAGTAAAGCATGCCGTTATATTGCTCAAACACCGGCAATACCGCTTTACGAGAAGCAGAAGTCCAGCAACCAAATACCGCCGCTGCTTTATCTTTAACTAATAACTTCTTCGATTTTTCGGCAAAGGTTGGCCAGTCACTGGCACCATCTTCTTGAATGTATTCAATCTGGCGCCCTAATACGCCGCCCATTGCGTTGATTTGCTCAATGGCTAGCATCTCAGCTTGCACCGAGCCAGTTTCACTAATGGCCATGGTGCCAGTTACCGAGTGCAGAATACCTACCTTCACCGTATCGTCGGTTACGGCTAAGCCGGTAGTATTTACTTCAGCGGTGCTAGGCGCTGCAGCAAAGCTTAGTTGTGAAACCAGCATTGCGGCAGGCAAGGCCATCATTCCTTTTAGCAGATTACGGCGTAGCGAATTGCTTAAGCCTGTTTTCTTGAGATTTTGCATAGTGGTATCCCTACTGAGTGTGTAAGACAAAGTGTCCGTACTTGGTGAATACCATGATGCGTAATTGCAAGGCTGAGCAAAATTCGCCGTTCACCCTAGCGACCTACGTCATTTGACGCATAGCGGTGAATAAGAGATTGATTTAGGGTCAAGATATTAAAGAGAGTGGCAAACCGCTACCAACAAATAACTCAGTTAAACAAGCATAACAGTCTGATTTTAATAACCATTTTAACAAAAGGGTGATAAAGCCACGGCGCGAAAAATGCTTATAAAACCTGTGAATTCGCAAAGGAAGGCGTTTAAGGGATGAAAGACCAGCATGTATTTAAAGCCCGTAGAAACTATAACCGCTGGGTAGCCAACCAAACTTTAGAAGATTATGCGCTAAGGTTTACCTCTAAAAATGCCCGTAAGTGGTCGGTTGCACGCGTCTCCAATACCGCCTTGGGCGCAATCTCTTTTTTAGCCCTAGAAGCCATTGGTGGCGCGCTAATTCTTAACTTTGGTTTCAACAATTCTTTAATCGCCATATTGCTGGTTTCGGCAATTATATTTTTCTGTGGGCTGCCTATTTCTTACTATGCTGCACGCTATGGCGTCGATATCGATTTGCTTACGCGCGGCGCGGGCTTTGGCTACATTGGCTCTACCATTACCTCTCTCATTTACGCCTCGTTTACCTTTATCTTTTTTGCCATTGAGGCGGCCATTATGGCCTCGGCTTTAGAGCTGTTATTTAACATTCCCTTAAGCATTGGCTACTTAATTAGTGCCATTGTGGTGATCCCCCTAGTAACACATGGGATCACCTTCATTAGCCGTTTTCAACTGTGGAGCCAACCCATATGGCTGGTACTACAGCTGGCTCCACTCATTTTTATTTTGTGGCATGAATCCAGTGCAATTAACAACTGGCTACAGTTTGAAGGCAAGCTAGAGAGCGGTAATTCAGGTGAGTTTAACCTGCATTTATTTGGTGCAGCGTCGGGGATCCTTTTCTCGTTAATGGCGCAAATTGGAGAGCAAGTAGACTTCTTACGTTTTATGCCCGAGGCCAAGAAAAAACACCGGGCCTGTTGGTGGGTAGCCTTGTTATCGGCAGGTCCAGGTTGGATTATTGTTGGTGCACTTAAAATACTCTTAGGATCGTTTTTAGTGGTACTAGCCATTAATGCCGGAGTGGCCGAAGATGTGGCCGGAGATCCTATTCAAATGTATCAAGTGGCCTTTTCCTACATGGCTCAATCCCCACTGCTTGCGCTCTCCTTGGCGGGTATTTTTGTTTTGGTTTGTCAGCTTAAAATTAACGTAACGAACGCCTATGCTGGCTCTATCGCCTGGTCAAACTTTTTCTCTCGCTTAACCCATAGCCACCCAGGCCGCGTAGTGTGGCTGGTATTTAACGTGATTATTGCCCTGCTGATTATGGAGCTAGGCATCTACGCCGCTTTAGAAGACATCCTCGGCATTTACTCGAATGTAGCGGTTGCTTGGGTTGGCGCACTGGTGGCCGATTTAGTGATCAACAAACCCTTGGGTTATAGCCCCAAGCACATTGAGTTTAAACGCGCCCACCTCTACGACATTAACCCTGTTGGGGTCGGTTCCATGGTGATTGCATCTGTTTTAAGTATCTATTGTTATACCGGAAATGCCGGCGACACAGCCCAAGCTCTGGCGCCTTACATCGGCTTAAGCACCGCTTTTGTGTGCTCTCCTATCATCGCCATTTTAACCAAAGGCCGCTACTACCTAGCAAGAGAGCCCAATCTACTGCAGGCCCACCAAGGAGAATGCACGGTTTGCCAAAATCACTTTGAAATTGAAGACCTTGCCAGCTGCCCAGCCTATGGCGGCGCAATATGCTCGCTATGTTGCACCCTAGATGCGCGCTGCCATGATCAATGCAAAGAAAACGCTCGCTTTGGTCAGCAACTAAGTCAATTTGTTAGCCTAGTACTTCCTAAAGCCGTGTCATCCTTAATGAATACTCGGCTGTTAAATTTCTCTGGCTTAATGGCGCTCATTGCCTTGCTCATTGCCAGCTTGTTTTACCTAGTCTATTCGCGGATCCCGGTTACCGAATTTGCCACTAAAGCGGCAGTTTCAGCAACCTTAAGCCACGTATTTTTCTTATTGATGATTATTGTTGGCGTGCTGGTTTGGCTATTTGTTTTAGCCAACGACAGCCGCCAATTTGCATTAGATGAATCGCAGCGCCAAACCGAGTTACTTAGCCGCGAAATATCTGCCCACGAGGTGACCGACCAAGCCTTGCAGCAGGCCAAAGAAACCGCCGAATCAGCCAACCAAGCTAAAAGCCGCTACCTCACTGGCATTAGTCATGAGCTTCGCACCCCGCTTAACTCGGTGCTGGGTTACGCACAGCTCTTAGAAAAATCGCCAAGTTTAGCGCCCGAGCACAGCGCTAAAGTCTCGCTTATCAAACGCAGCGGAGAACACCTCGCCGACATAATTGAAGGCCTATTAGATATCTCGCGCATCGAGGCAGGCCGCATCGAATTACAACGTGATGAAGTGGCCATTGGTGAATTGCTGGATGACTTGGTAGATATGTTCAGCCTTCAAGCCAAAAGCAAAGGCATTTCCTTCGTTTACAATCCCAGCCCTTACCTGCCCAACTGGGTAACCGCAGACGAAACTCAATTGCGGCAAATACTCATTAACCTGTTGTCCAACGCGGTTAAATTTACCCAACAAGGCTCGGTAACCTTAGACGTTTATTACCGTAATCAAGTCGCAGAATTCACCATTACCGACAGCGGCGTAGGCATTAGCGAACAAGATATCGAGCGAATATTCAAACCCTTTGAGCGAGTAGAGAAAAGGGACATACCCAGCTCTCCCGGCACTGGCTTAGGCTTAACTATTACGCAGTTGCTTACCGACATAATGGGTGGAAACATTAGTGTAAGCAGCGAGATTGGCAAAGGTAGCAGCTTCAAACTGAGCATCATGCTGGCTAGCTTAAACAAAGAGCAGCAGCCGCAATCTGTGCAAGCGCCAGTAAACTCTATCAAAGGCCCTAGCAAAACCGTAATGGTGGTAGACGATGACCCTAATCACCGTAACTTAGTATCAGAAATCCTCTCGCCACTGGGTTTTGTGGTTCATGAAGCCAACGATGCATTAGTTTGTTTAAGCAATACCTACTTAAGTGCCATTGATCTGTTTTTACTCGACATCTCCATGCCCGATATGAATGGCTGGCAACTGCTTAAAAAACTTCGCAGCAATGGCATTAGTGTACCGATCATCATGGTGTCAGCCGATGCCACAGAAGCGCCTTATTTCAATGCCGCTGAAGAAATTCACGAGCCAGCATTACACAATGACTACCTAGCTAAGCCCATGCGCGATAACGCGCTACTGGAAAAAGTTGCCAAAGCCTTAGCCATAGATTGGAACTACCAAAACACCAGCACGCAAAGCGCCTCGCCCGAGCCGCAAGCGCTAAACATTCAACTAAACCAAAGCCAACGCGAACAGCTGCAAGAAATCGCCGAAATGGCGCAACTAGGCTTTGTACAAGGGATTGATAGACTAATAAAAAACCTAGAGAAAGACAGCGCGTTACACACCATAACTCGCGCCCTAAGAAAGGAATTAGAACAGTATCAATTTGCCAGCATTACCGCTTATTGTGAAAAGGTCGTAATCTAATGAACGCCACAAACTCAAAGGGACTAATCCTCGTTGTTGACGATGCTACCGAATCGGTGGCGATGCTTAACACCGCTTTAATTGAACAAGGCTACACCGTGTTAATTGCCATGGACGGGCAACAAGCACTCAACATTAGCCAACGCATTACTCCAGACTTAGTACTCATGGATGCATTAATGCCAAATATGGACGGTTTTGAAGCCTGCCAGCAACTTAAACAAAATACTCAACTTAGCGATATTCCAGTAATTTTCATGACCGGATTAAGCAGCAGTGAGTCGGTGGTTAAGGGCCTAGAATCTGGCGGGGTAGACTACATCAATAAACCAGTAAAACTTGATGAACTGTTTGCTCGGATAAAAGTACATATTAGCAATTCTCGCCTCACCCGCAGTGCTCATGGCGCCCTAGATGAAATAGGCCAAGCTAGCTTTACCGCCAATAGCCGAGGCGAAATGATTTGGGTAAGCGCCAAAGCAAGCGAAACACTGGAATCACAAAAAGATTTACCCACCCCAGCAGCCGAGGTGATTTGCCCTCAACTTAAGCAGTGGCTAGCCCATACCCCAGCTAAACACAGCATGCTGTCACTTAAAAACCTCAACACAGCGTTGCAAGTTCGCTACTTGGGGCAATCGTCACCAGGTGAGCACTTACTTCGCTTGGTAAATAACGACGACCAAAGCCAGCGCGACTCCTTGCGCCAGCGATTCAGCTTAACCGAGCGCGAATCAGAAGTTGTGCTGTGGTTAGCTAGAGGGAAAACCAATCGAGAAATTGCACAAATTTTAGACATGAGCCCACGTACCGTAAACAAACACCTTGAAGCGGTATTTACCAAACTAGCAGTAGAAAACAGAACCAGTGCAACAGCCGTTTGTTTGGCCCACTTAAACGACAGCTAACTTAAGCCTTGCGGCTATTCGAACGCTTTATCGCGCCTAAAATAGCCTAATTACCCTTGCGCTAGGGCTCTCTATAACTGCTTTGTTGTAAACAAATGCAGACTACACACAGCAACTCTCTAGCAGCTAAATAGTCATTTTTGTGCACTTGAATTTTTAAAATCTCCCTGCCCGCACTACGCTTACTAGGGTCTGTTGAACTTTCGCGGTTAAATTTTGTTCGAGATAAAATCGTTTTAGGCGCGGCAAGGGGTGTGCTGCCTAGTTATTCTAAGCTAATACTCCTTAACAAAGCATAAAGCGGTTTTAGCCGAACCCTTCGGGCAGTGTTTGTGGCTCATTTCTACTGCGTTATCGGCTACTCATGTAGCTTAGCTATACATCAAAGCATCTGGCTGAATAAATAAGCCACAAACTGCTGCAAACATCAGCTCGAAAGATCCACAGACCCTAGTCAGCAAGGAGGCTTTATGAAGATTTCCCAAATCCGCATTGAGCAGCAACCCGACCACGCTATTCTTCGGGCCGATTGCGCTGGCTTCGACTTATGGTACAAGTTCCCCGCCCCGCTACAGCCTCGCTTAAGTGCCGACCCATTTATTGCCGCTTGTTTACTGATTTGCATGGCAAAAAACCAAGACTTGCAGCTAGAAGACAGCGCAACCTATTCCCCTACCTTGCTACGCAACCTCGAACAGCTGCAGGACATTTTTGCTTATTGGCAAGACTACCTTGGCCACAACATGCACCATATTAAGATAAAGGGCGGCACCGCTAAGGAAGAGCCGTTTCCTTGCAATGATAAAGTGTCGTTTTTCTCTGGAGGGGTCGACGGTTACCATACTTACCAACAAAACCAGCAAGACATCGATTACCTTCTATTTGCCAAAGGCATTGATATGCAGCTGTCTAGCGACGAGCTATACCAACAAGCCTTTGCGTGTAATCAACAGTATTTGGAAAAACACCACAAGCTACTTTATCCAATCGAAACTAACGTTAGATTTTTGGGTTACCACAACCAACTAAAATGGGGCGTATGTTTTGGTGGCGGCCTGTCCAGCATTGCGCTCGCCTTGGGGGTAAAGAAGTGTTTTATTGCCGCGGGATTAACCTACCAAAACAATGTTCCCGAAGGCTCTAACTACATTACCGACCATTTATGGAGTAATCACCACACCCAAATTGTCCATCATGGCGCCGAAGTGAGGCGTATCGACAAACTTAAACAACTCACTAAAGACCAAGACTTTCTAAAAATTTTAAGGGTTTGCTGGCACGACCATGGCTACAACTGCGGAGAATGTGAAAAGTGCCTTCGCACCATGAGCAGCCTGCGTTTATTAGGCATAAAGACCGATTCCTTTCCCCCACTTAGCGACCAATTAGTTAAACAAAAACTGCGAGACCAAAAGCTTTATAACATTCACGATGTACAGTTTCTTGAAGAAAACCTCGACCAAGCCATCGCGGTAAACGACACAGTGATGATCGAAGCACTGCAGCACATCAAACATGATTTTGATATGCGCGCTTTAATCAAACAAGCCGACGAACTTATCTTGCATGGCTATGCCCACAAGCTAAAACAATTATTCGTGCGGCATTAAAATCGATGAAAATCCACCAGCTCAACTTAGAAAAACATAACAATTACCACAAAATATCGGCCATGCTGGGACCTTTCCCGCTGTGGTTTAAAACCAGCAGTGAGTGCTTAATAGCCTGTAACGACGCTAGCCCGTTTTTGTGCTCGGCACTTATACCGGCTATGTTTTTGGGCGAAGACATAGAGATCGACCGTCGGTATTACGTATCGGCAAGCTTGTTAGAAAAACTGCCGCTTATTCAAACCATGATGCACGCTTGGAACCCCATTTTTAAGTGCATTAAGGTAAACGTTAATACCCAAACCTTTAAGCCATCAGCTAGCCAATTAGGCCACAGCGCCTTTTTCTCTGGCGGGGTAGATGGCACCTACAACCTGATTAAGCACCAAGAGCAACTAGACAACTTAGTGCTTATTAATGGCTTCGACTTCTCTATGCCCCAGCCAGCTTGGCAACAGCTAGTCGCCCGCTGCCAAAAAACCGCCAAGCTGTTTAACAAAAGGCTAATTTGCGTAGAAAGTAACTTAAAAGAGTTTACCGGTTGGACAGGCCTAGCCCGCTTTGCCAACTTTGGCGCATCCTTAGCCAGTGTTAGCTTGCTGCTAAACCCCAAAAGCATGGCAATTAGTGGGGCAGTTACCTACGATGCGATTAACCCTTCTAACAGCCACCCGTTGTTAGATCCCTTATGGTCTAGCGAGTCCTGCCAAATTTCACACCTTGGGTTAGAAGCCGACCGAGCAGCCAAAATAGCGCTCATCAAACACTACCCAGAAGCCTTAGACAACCTATGGGTATGCTGGGAAGACCCAAGCAGCAACTGTGGGCGCTGCTCCAAATGCCATCGCACCTACATGGCTCTGCAGCTCAATAACATTTCCCACTTTCAGTTCTCCCAAGAAGTCGAGTTTTCTGCACTAAACAAACTCAGCCCCAAAAGTGACGAAGACCTCTCCTTTTACGAATACCTCTACCAACTGGCAATAAAGCAGCACAACCGCCAATTAAGCCAAGTACTACGTAAGATAATTTGGCGTTATCGCGCCAAAGCCTTTGCACGCGAAACCGACCGCCTGATATTGCATTCTGTTTGCAGCAAGTGGCGACAAAAGAAAATAGCCCATCATCAACTGGCCGACGTAAACGTATTTCCCAAATACAGTGACGCCATCCAACTAGAGCGCTTGCATCAGCGAATAAAGCAAAACCCCCGGTTTATCTCTAGCGCTAACATCGGCAGTATTTTTGATTAAACGCATGCAGCTTCGGCGGCACGAAGCTGCAAACCTACGTCTGTTTATTCTTAGCTTTAGTAAGTTCAGACCAAAAAAGTACTGTGATTTTACACCTAAAAATTACTTTTTCTTCTTTCCCCAAATGCATTCCGCCTTTCGTGCTGATATTTTTATTACCTTTAGAGCTAGATGGCTGATGTAGTTTAGGAATGGTGGTAATATTGGATTTATCAAATGCGTAAAAAGAGGAAAAATTCCGTGTTTAAACAAGGAAACTTTCCTATTAATAAACTATTAAGTCTCTTTGAAGGAGTAGAGTAAATTGATAGATGAATCAAACCCAGCAGGAAGACTTCATAAAATATTAGCCGAAGTAAGAAACCAAAACGATAAAGCGCCAGTAAAGAAAGCTTGGGCTACAGTTTTAGGGATAGAAGAAAATGATGTATTGGTTACCAAGTCTGTTGTTGAACTTTATTCTCTATCTCAAGAAATACAATCACTTATTAAAATGAATGAGGGTTTAAACCATGAATTATACCTTTCATCATTTGCCCAAATAGAGCGAGCATTTTTCCCTCTAAACCTTGGAACTCAGTGGAGTACGGTAAAGCCACACTTAACACCTGAGGCTTTAACAAGGTTACAATTTTGCGCGGAAGAACTATCGCGTTTCTATTCAGAAGAATCTCTATCCGAAGAAGATCTTAAAGATATAATTCAAAAAACAGAAGAATTATTTGAGAGTCTTTACAAGTCCAATTTACCAGAAGCCTTACGACTTTCGCTCTTGGAAGAGGTTGAAAGAATTCGAAATGCAATAAACTTATATAAAATAAAGGGCGCAAAAGGTTTAAAGGAAGCACTTCAAGGGACTCTCGGAGCTGTAGTATCGAATCAAGAAGAACTTAAAGAAGCATCCAAAACCGATAAAGATGTGATCAAACGTTTAGGTGAATTAATTGAGAAAATGGACTCATTTGCATCAAAAGCTTTAAAAATTAAGAAGGCTTTGGCATCACCAGTAAAATTTATGACTGAGCTTCTTACTAAAGACGAAGAGTCGGCAGAAATCGAGACTTAACAAGTCGTTTAAAAGGACAAACAACAGTTGGCTTTTGCTCCTTCGTCGCTAATTTTAGCCAACAATTTTATTGCCTCTTAATGAGGCTTTAGGCTCTATCATGGAACTCGTACAAGCATCTACACATCTACTTGATAGCAGTCCTCTAAAAGGAATTTCTAGGGGACTGATTTATTACGTTCATACAGGAAGGAATGCTTGGCATAGTACATGGGTAACTCAGTATGCAAACGGTTGCATGCACACTACTTTCGAATCCGCTAAAGAACACGCAGAGAAAAGAAGAACTAGAGGAACTGTATTTTATATCAAGCAATTACCCTGCTTAATATTTCGAAGTCAAAACACCTGTGTATTGGTAACTGAAATCAACAACAGAAATCCTCTATCCGGTTATTCTCCTGACGCAACAACCGACAACGTAGCTTATGATCTCAATAAAATAGATGGAGCGCTTAATAACTATTTGAAGATTGGTGCCCCAATCAATGGTGTAGCAATGTCGTTTCTTCCAAATAGTCGGTTTTGGAATGTGAGGCCAGGGCCAAGAGATTCAGTAATTATTCTAGCGTCCAAGAACCCTGCTATGTCGGTAGAAAAAGTCTCCGGTGATAGCTTGTTGGCATATAAATCATACTCAAGTGGCGGCAATTATTATCTTGGCTGGTCTGGCATAGAATCAGAAATAAAGAGGCTGGCAGTATTGCAGCTATATCGGAAAGCTAAGCCTAAAAAAAAGGGGGCAGAGTCACTTTAAGCGCCCTCACTTCGTTATCTAAGACCTTCTTTCTGCAAACAAGCGGCCTACAGTTTGAACTTAACTGCTAATAAAAAGACCCAGCCGAGGCTGGGTCTTTTTATTTACTGGTTTGCTTATTGGGCGATTAAATCTTTATAAGCGATGGTTTTACCTTGTGGCTTCTCGTTGGCTAACTTGGCTTTAGGTGAGCCAGGTTGGTTTAGCCAGTAAGAGGCGTCTTGCTTAGGGTTAAGCTTAGGACCACACTCGCCTTGCGCGCCACTGCGTTCTAAGCGTGTTAGCACTTTGTCTTGGGCGGCGGCTAGGCCATCCATTGCTTGTTGTGGGGTTTTCTCACCACTGGCCGCTTCTGCCACGTATTGCCACCAAAGCTGTGCCAGTTTTGGATAGTCTGGCACGTTGGTACCGGTTGGTGTCCATTGTACCCGTGCATCACTGCGGTAAAACTCCACCAAACCGCCTAGTTTAGGTGCGGCGTCGGTCATCGCTTGTGAGTTAATGTCTGACTCACGAATAGGCGTTAAGCCCACCAATGTTTTCTTAAGCGATACTGATTTAGACACTACAAACTGAGCATACAACCAAGCGGCTTGGCGTCTGTCTAACGGGGTAGAGTTTAAGAACGTCCACGAGCCGGTATCTTGATAACCCAGCTTCATGCCCTCTTCCCAGTATGGGCCGCGTGGCGAAGGTGCCATGCGCCATTTTGGCGTGCCATCTTCATTCACTACCGGTAACCCAGGTTTGGTCATATCGGCGGTAAAGGCGGTGTACCAGAAGATTTGCTGGGCTACGCTACCTTGTGCGGGCACTGGACCAGCTTCGCCAAAGGTCATGCCTGGGGCTTCTGGTGGCGCGTATTTTTTAAGCCATTCTACGTATTTAGCGGTGGCATAAACTGCCGCAGGGCCATTGGTGGCACCACCACGTTCTACGCTTGAGCCTACAGGGTTACAGCCTTCGACACGAATGCCCCATTCATCAACCGGAACACCATTAGGAATGCCTTTGTCGCCCGCACCCGCCATAGATAACCACGCATCGGTAAAGCGCCAACCTAGCGATGGATCTTTTTTGCCGTAATCCATGTGGCCGTAAACGCGCTCGCCATCAATGGTTTTTACTTTTTCTGAGAAGAATTCGGCGATGTCTTCATAAGCCGACCAGTTAAGCGGTACTCCTAACTCGTAACCGTATTCGGCTTTAAATTTCTCTTTTAGATCGGCGCGTTCAAACCAGTCGGCGCGGAACCAATATAAGTTAGCAAACTGTTGGTCTGGCAGCTGGTAGATTTTTCCATCTGGCCCAGTGGTAAAACTTAAACCAATAAAATCTTCTAAATCTAAGGTTGGCAGGGTTACGTCTTTACCCTCGCCTTTTATAAAGTCACTAATGGGAACTACTTTGCCGTAGCGAAAGTGAGTACCAATTAAGTCTGAATCGTTTACGTAGGCATCATAAATATTACGACCCGACTGCATTTGCGTTTGCAGTTTTTCTACTACATCGCCTTCTTGGATCAAATCATGATTAACCTTAATACCGGTTATCTCAAAAAATGCCTTGGCTAAGGTCTTACTTTCATATTCATGGGTGGTAATGGTTTCTGAGGCTACATTAATTTCCATACCACGAAATGGTTTTGCCGCTTCTGTAAACCATGCCATCTCATCCATTTGCTGCTGCTGGCTCAAGGTAGAAGGCGTAAACTCTTCTCCCACCCATTGTTTAGCGGCATCACTGTATTGATCTGCTAAGGCTAAGCTACTACATCCGGCAATGACCATTGCTACACTAAGGCGAGCTAGCTTAAACACTGATTTTTTGTTGTAGGGCATTTCTTCATTCCTTTTGTTTTTTTAAAGTGCATGTTGTTTTTTAAGGCACCTTTTGATGCCTTTGCACATCCATTTTTGCTCTCGAGTTTTGTGTTACTTACCCCCATCTCATTACGATAAACAGCCACACCACAGCTACCGCAAAGGGCAGCCAAATGCTGAGTTCGGTCATCCCGATAAAACCAAGATGAATAAACGCACTGCTTAACAAGCCAATAAACAATCGATCGCCACGGGTAGTAGCTATCGGTAAAAAACCTTTTCGCGCCACGCAGGGACTTTTTAGCTCCCAACAGGTCATCACAAACAAAATGCAGGCGATGCCGGTAAAAAATAATGCTGATGGAGTTGTCCATGCCATCCAGTTCATGTTGTTTCTCCTATACCCGTCCGAGGGCAAAGCCCTTGGCTACGTGATTTCTAACAAACCAAATTACTAATACTCCCGGCAAAATAGTGAGCACCCCTGCTGCTGCTAATACGCCCCAATCAATGCCCGAGGCACTCACTGTTCTGGTCATTACTGCGGCAATCGGTTTAGCGTCTACCGAGGTTAAGGTTCTGGCCAACAGCAGCTCTACCCAACTAAACATGAAGCAGAAAAAGGCGGTTACCCCAATGCCCGAGCGAATAAGCGGAATAAAAATTTTGGCGAAGAAGCGTGGAAAGCTGTAACCGTCGATGTAGGCAGTTTCGTCTATCTCGCGTGGCACGCCCGACATAAAGCCTTCGAGGATCCACACCGCTAACGGCACGTTAAACAAACAATGCGCGAGAGCCACAGCAATGTGGGTATCAAACAAACCGACCGATGAGTAAAGTTGGAAAAACGGCAGCAAAAATACCGCTGGCGGCGCCATTCGGTTAGTTAGCAACCAAAAGAACAGGTGTTTGTCGCCAATAAAACGAAAGCGCGAAAAGGCGTAAGCAGCCGGCAGCGCTACCGCCAAGGTAATCACCATATTGAGTGACACGTAGTAAATCGAGTTCACATAACCCATGTACCAGCTGGCGTCGCTAAAAATGGTGGCATAGTTGGCAAAGGTAAAATGCTCTGGCCAAAAACTAAGCCCGCCGAGTATTTCTTGATTACTCTTAAACGACATAATCACCAGCCAATAAATCGGTAACAGCAGGAACAAGATATAGGCACTCATCCCTAGTGTTTTTTTCATATTCATAATTGCATCCTTTCGCAGTACTTACTTGCTGTCGTTATGAGTCATAGCGGTGTAAAACAGCCAGCTGACTAACAAAATGATTAAGAAATAAATGATCGAGAACGCCCCTGCTGGCCCAATATCAAATTGGCCTACCGCCATTTTGGTGAGGGTTTGGCTGAGGAAGGTGGTTGAGTTACCCGGCCCGCCGCCAGTAAGTACAAAGGGCTCGGTGTAAATCATAAAGCTGTCCATAAAGCGCAGCAGCACGCCAATTAGCAATACGTTTTTAAGCTTGGGAAGCTGGATAAAACGAAATACTGCCCAGTTAGAGGCGCGGTCTATTCGCGCAGCTTGATAGTAGGCATCGGGAATCGCCCGTAAGCCGGAGTAACACAGCAAGGCAACCAGCGATGTCCAATGCCATACATCCATAAGCAATACGGTAAACCACGCATCCATGGGGTTGGCGGCATAGTTATAATCGATGCCTAGGCTATTAAGTGCCCAACCAAATAGGCCAATATCGGCGCGACCAAAAATTTGCCAAATAGTACCCACAACATTTAGTGGTACCAGCAGTGGTAAGGCTAACACCAACAAACACACTACCGAGCCGGGGCCACGGGAGGGCATCATTAAGGCCACCAAAATACCTAAGGGAATTTCGATTAATAACACCGAACCAGAGAAGATAAATTGGCGAATTAAGGAGTCGTGCAAACGGGTATCGTTAAGAATTTCGCGATACCATTCGGTGCCCACAAAGTAGCGGGTATTGGCATCAAAAATATCCTGTATTGAATAGTTCACCACGGTCATTAAGGGCACAATGGCGCTAAAGGCCACCAGCGCAAACACAGGCAGTACCAAGTACCACGCTTTATTGGTATAGGGTTTAATCATGATGTGCTTCCTTGGCGATCAAGTATTCGTCGATATAGAGCATCAACCATTGCTCGGGAAAACTGATATAGGCGGTTTGATGAGGGACTTTTTGGTCTTCTTGCAAGCGAGCTTTAATCACCTGCTCACCCAGTTTTAAACTTAGGATTTTGTAGGTGCCTAGGTCTTCAACAAACAGCACCTCTGCTTGGTAGGCATCGCCATTGGGTTTATCCCATACATGCACAAACTCGGGACGAATACCCACTTTTAAGTTGGTAGATTGGCTAGCATTAACCGCGTTTAGTTCGTGTTCATTTAAAGCGATACTTTGCTCACCAAAACATACGCCCTGCTCACAGCGCTCAACTTCCATTAAGTTCATACCTGGGCTGCCAATAAAGTAGCCCACAAAAGTATGATTGGGCTGTTCGAACAGCTCTCGAGGGGTGCCAAACTGCACTACTTGGCCGTTGTACATCACCGCAATTTTGTCGGCAAAAGTAGAAGCCTCTAGCTGATCGTGGGTGACGTACACCATGGTGATATTAAACTGCTCATGAATTTGCTTGAGCTTGCGGCGTAGCTTCCATTTAAGGTGGGGGTCGATAACCGTGAGTGGTTCATCAAACAAAATGGCCGATACGTCGTCTCGCACTAAGCCTCGGCCCATCGAGACTTTTTGTTTTTCGTCGGCGCTTAAGTTGGCAGCCTTTTTATTGAGTACGGCGGTGAGATCGAGGATTTCGGCAATTTCGCCCACTTTAGACTGCACCTTGGCTTTACTGGCGCCCATGTTGCGCAGTGGAAAGGCCAAGTTATCGAACACCGTCATGGTGTCGTACACCACCGGAAACTGGAATACTTGGGCAATGTTGCGCTCTTGCGGCGGAATGTCGTTTACTCTTACCCCATCAAACAAGACCTCTCCGTCTGAAGGTTCTAGCAAGCCAGAGATAATGTTTAATAGGGTAGATTTGCCGCAACCAGATGGACCCAGCAAGGCGTATGCACCGCCCTTTTGCCACACATGATTCATTTCGCGAATCGCATATTGCGGTTGTTCGACCTGCTTGTCGTAACAATGCGCTAAAGACTTAAGTTGGATCTCAGCCATGATAATGATCCTCTATACGGCGGCTTGATGCTTGAATAAGCTCACCGGCATGGTCGAATACATGCAACTTATGGGTTGGCACATAAATTTTTATTTTTTCGTCTACGTGGTAGGAATGAACGCCAGAGAGATGCAGCACTAATTGGAAGTGCTCGTTACGTACGTGCAAAAAGGTTTCAGAGCCGGAGATTTCTGCTAGCTCAACTTGAACCGAAATCTCTAAATCGTCATCATTTTTGGGCAGTAAACTTAAATGGCTAGGGCGAATACCAAACTGGTAGTTGCCCTCTCCCAAGGCTTTTAAGTCGGCATTTAGCGGGAAGTGCACTTTGTCATCAAAGGTCACTTCGGTAGCGCTCATTTTGCCGGCAATAAGGTTAATGGGCGGCTCGTTAAACAAAGCTGCTGCCGTAACATTGCGAGGCGAATGGTAGGTATCGGCCGTTGGGCCACTTTGAATCACCCTGCCTTCATGCAAGATAGTGGTGGTGCCACCTAGTGCGAGTGCTTCGTTAGGCTCGGTGGTGGCATACACCGCAATGGTATTACGCTGCGCAAATAACTCGCGCATTTCTTGGCGCAGCTCTTCGCGTAACTTGTAATCTAAGTTCACCAAGGGCTCATCAAATAAAATGATGTCTGCATCTTTAATTAAGGCGCGCGCCATGGCGGTACGTTGCTGCTGTCCACCAGAGAGCTCCAAAGGCAAGCGAGACAAAAATGGCGTAATACGCAGCATTTCGGCCGTTTCAATTACCCGCTTCTTAATGGTGGTTTCCGACTCATTGGCTAAGCGCAAAGGCGAGGCAATGTTGTCGTAAACGCTCATGTTGGGGTAGTTAATAAACTGCTGATAGACCATCGATACATTGCGCTCTTGCACCGACACGCCGGTAACATCTAGGCCATTCATTAACACTCGGCCGGTATTAGGTTTGTCTAATCCGGCCATTAGCCGCATTAAACTGGTTTTGCCTGATAAGGTGCGGCCCAGTAATACGTTAAACGAGCCGGGCTCAAAATTGAGATTGGCTTGGTTAATGTAATACTGGCCATCGACCATCCTTGTTACGTTTTCCAATGTCAGTGACATGGGCGGGGGCTCTCCTTATTGTTCTGTGCTGAACAATGTTCGCACTCTGTTCAAATTCGCAAATCTACGAAGCTTATTGCCAGAGTTATGCCAAGCTCACCAACAAAATCTAACTCATTGTTTTAATTGAACCTAATAAACACAACAGCATTTACTTTAATAAAAAAATGTTCATTTAGTGTGATCAATGTGAACATTTTGTTAATCGATTTTGACCAATTAATGTTCGTATGCGAAAGTGCCTGCCTAACACTGTTCACTACTAAACAATGTGATGCTGATTTAAGGATTGAGATGAGCGAGAAATCACAGTGGTATATAGAGCATGAAGCCCTAATTAAGAGTTCTTGGCAGCGCTGTCGAGAATCTGGCTTAACCCATCATAGTGAGCCAAACGTAGAGCATAAATCTGCGGGGGATTTGTCGTGCCTATTGGAACAGCATCATCAATTACTCGAGACAACCCACCATCAAGTACTGCCGTATTACGAGAACTTGCTAAGCAACAGCAATAGCCAAGTAATGCTGGCAGACCATCAAGGCTATGTATTAAAAAGTTGGGGGGAGCAACGCTTTAAACAGCAGCATCAAGAAATCTTCTCACCAGGCACTGGCTGGCAAGAACCAGTGCTAGGCACCAACGCCATTGGCACCGCCTTAAAAACCGGTAGCGTGGTGCAAATTCATCATGACGAGCACTTTTTAGTGGCCAACCGCTTTATGACCGGTTCTGCAGCACCCATTTATGGGGTTGATAGAGAGATGGTGGGAGTGATTGATATCTCTAGCGATACTTACCTGCCGGAATCTCATACCTTAGGCATGGTTAAGATCATGTCGCAAGCGGTTGAAAATCAGCTAATTATTTCGCACTTCAATAGCGAGCACTTTTTGCTGCGTTTTAATACCAGCCCGGAAAACATCGATAGCCAATGGTCAGCACTGATTGTATTTGATGAAACCGGCTTAGTGATTTCGGCCAATCGCCGTGCAGAACTAGTGCTAGCCACCGACTTGAAGTTAGTGAATATAAACGAGCTATTTGAAGTAAGCGTTAACCAATTGATTAACCAGCCTGAGAGCTTTCAAGTTCCGCTGATTACACGTCAGCAGTTTAGGGTGCATGGGGTTTTACATAAACCTAAGCAAGCAAAACCACGAGTATTAGATTTTAGAACCTTGCTTAAGCCCGAGCAGAACAAAGCGCAACACTTTTCAGAAAAACAAGCATTCTTGCTTGACGACCTTAATTTAGGCGACCCGGTAATGGCTAAGGCCGTGGCACAAAGCAAACGCATTGTAGATAAAGAGATCCCCATTTTGATCCGCGGAGAAACAGGGGTAGGAAAAGAGGTGTTTGTAAAAGCGCTGCACCACTCAAGCCAACGCAGCAAACAAAATATGGTAACGGTAAACTGCGCGGCGATTCCCCAAGAGTTGGTGGAATCGGAACTGTTTGGTTATGAAAAAGGCGCGTTTACTGGCTCTAGCAGCAAAGGCTATATAGGGCTGATCCGCAAGGCAGATAAAGGCACCCTCTTTTTAGATGAAATTGGCGACATGCCATTGAATGTACAAGCGCGCTTACTAAGAGTATTGCAGGAGCGCAGAGTAAACCCCTTGGGCAGTACCGAGTCTTACCCGGTAGATTTTAAGCTAGTGTCAGCGACTAACCGAAACTTAAAAGATGATGTAGAAGCAGGCAGTTTTCGCCAAGATTTATACTACCGCGTGAGCGGTTTAAACATTGAGCTACCGGCGCTTCGTCATCGAAGTGACCGACAACACCTGATCCAGTTTTTGCTAAATTACTATGCAGAAACACCGCAAGACGCCTTAATTACAGAGCGTGCAATGCATAGCTTTTGCCAGCACCCTTGGCCTGGCAACATTCGCCAGCTAGTAAGTGTTATTCAAATCGCCCAAGCGATGTCGGATAACCAAGCCATCGATTTACAACATCTACCCGACGACTTTTTTGCCGACCTTGATGGCCAAGTCACTAACGTAGAACAGTTTACTCCAAGCTCTTCGCAAACTAACTCTGAGCCAGAACAAGTTAAGCAGCCAAATAGTGATGACATAGTCGCGGTTTATCAGTCACTTTCTTGCAATATATCCAAGACAGCTCAGCAGCTTGGTATCAGCCGCAATACGGTATACAAGCGCTTACGAGAATCAGGTTACAAATAGCCTAAACCTCTGAATATGCCGCTCTCACCATCTTTTAGCTAAAGCATTAATATATAAAAGATTATATTAATATTATTTAACGCAAAACTAGCTTGTCTGCTAAAGCTTTCCACTTTTCTCTATGTCATATTCACCTCTTTAGAGGTATTCAGTAAATCGGGAACAAGCAATCTCGTACTTTCAAATACCCGCTAAGCCTTTGGCAATTTAACCAGTTCTAAACTCACTGACAATTTAAGGAGTAAATAATGTCAGAAATGCAAAATGCAGTCACCGAAGCGCCTCTATCTGCTAGCGATGAAGCTGCAAAAACCAGCGCATTAATAGGCTATGGTTTAATGATTCTAGGTTTGTTTACCGGTCTGTTTTGGATCGTGGGCGCTATTTGGGCCATGGTGAAAAAAGCGGATGCAGCAGGTACCCTGTTTGAGGATCACTACTCAAATATTATTAAAACCTTTTGGTGGGGTTTTGGCCTGTCGATTATTGGCTTTGTATTAGCATTTGTAATCATAGGGTATTTTGTACTGTTAGGAGTTTGGATTTGGTCAATCTACCGAATCATTAAAGGCCTAGCGAAGATAACCTCTAACAAGTCGTACTACTAACATACAAAAAAGGGAGCACAAGGCTCCCTTTTAAATCTGCTCACAGCTCTAGTTTAGAACATCCAATTGCACTTGATAGTTACAAGCGCCACCCTCTAGATCTAACCTATAACGGTCTTCTTTGTATTCAACCGCATCAATGTCATTCCAGTTAATGATACTAATACTTGGTGTTGCAGGCGCTATTGGGGTGATTTTTAAGTTACCCGCAATAATAGAACCGTCGGCTTGTACAATCGGCTCTTCTGGCAGGTTAATTTGCCAAATAGCAGAAACCGTGTCGGCTACAACACATTGGTCAGTGACCATAACTTGGTCAGCACTAAAACGAATCTCACGCTGCCACGAGGTAATTGAATCGTAGGCGGGATACACACCGGTTAGGTCCATATTGATGGTAGTAACATCACCATCAACCTGATGAGTCATACTGCCCTCGGTACCGCGCTTCTGCGGAATGATTTCTCCAGCCTCTTCAAAACGTAGGATGTTGTGCTGATCACTAAGTTGATGAATTCCGCTGTGTGACCAAATATTTTGGGTTACTGCTAAAAACTCATCTTTAAACAAAGTGAATGAGCCTTGGTCTTGATGAGCATGCGATTCATCGTAAATACCTGCAACGGCAGATAACCATGTTGCATCGGCATCCCAAGAGGAGCGAACAAACAGGTGGCCAGCGCTAGAAGAGTAATACAGCAAATCACTTGGCACTATTTGATTGAGCTCTTGCTGCAACAAAGTAGTATGCAGATTGAAGCCAAAACGCATTGGGTCAACGGAATTATTAGCTAACCACCAACTGCCACGCTTCGCTGCGTCACTGCCAATATTTAACGAGGCAGCACGCTGCATTAAGCTTTCGTGATAATCGAACAGTACCGGGAATGAGACCCGAGATTGGTCGCCAATTGGCGCAAAATGCGTTAAGTCTGGAGTAGTAGCGTGGATCCAGTAATCGATGGTTTGTTTTGTATGCAAAGACTCAAGTGATAAGTCTTCCCCGGTAGAGTCTCGCCAAATGATGTACAGCTCAAATAGCTTACCCTGAGCTACTCCATAGCCAGTCCCTTCACGGCTACCACCACCAGCAAACTGCGCATAATACTCCACTAGCTTCGGCAGTTTGTCATCTCTGAGTAGATTGAGCCAAGTTTCGTTTTCGTCCACTAAACCCCAAGTCATGGTGGCTTTTAAGAAACTGAAGTGATAATTGTTGCCTGGATTAGTGGTGGCCCAGCCGCTCCAAGGGAAGCTATTACCGCCCCACTGTGCATCTGCATGGTTCCACACATTCCAAATAGCCTGCTCAGCGTAGTTTTTCCAACGCGTTTTTTGGCTATCGCTAAGCAAGTCATAACCATAGTCGTAAACGTAAGCCAGCTCAGATATAAAATCGCCTACGTAAAGATAAGAATCAAACGAAGTTTTTGGTTTGTCGTTTGCAGCAATCAGGGCTTCTGCCGCAACGACTTGCTCTTCTACATCTTCAATTGCTAACTCAATGTATTTTTTATCTTGAGTTAGGTAATACATGTAAACCGCATCGGTAGGCGAAAATCCATATCCCGGATTACCATCAACCGCTTGGTCGACCCAACTTGCAAAGCGGCTATAATCTTGCCCGGCAAAGCGTAAGTGTTCTATCGATGCCAGAGACAGTTTGTGGTTAGTGGCAGCTGGCGCTAATACTTCAACTTGAATATCTGCTTGCTGGCCCTGCCAGCTGGCAGTGCAAATGGATTGGCCAACCTGATTGGTGACTAGAAGCTGTTGAGCATCTACTGATACTACACTGCTATCGCAAGCCCACTGCACATCGCTTAGTGACGCTTTCACAGAGCCATCACTGTAGCTAGCGTTAACTTGTAAGCTTTGCTTCGATGCTAAAGGAATATCAATGGGTCCTGCAGGGTTAATGCTAATACTGCTTAAGGTAGCGGGCGCAGACACGACAACCTCAAGATCAGCACTCAGGTTTTTCCAAGTAACGCTGCACGTGGCTTGTCCTGCTTGTTCGGCGGTAAGTTGCTGGGCATTAATACTTACTACATTGCTATCACAAAGCCACTGCGCATCACTGCTCACTGCTTGTTGAGAGCCGTCATTAAAACTGGCGATAACTTCTAAAGCTTGTTGATCGTTAAGCGTTAGAGCAACCGGACTAACTGGGGAAATAGTAAGGCTTTCAGCAATAATCTCATCAGAGCGAACCGTAAAATCCACTACCAAACTCAATGACGACCAAGCAAGGCTGCAGTTTGCTTCACCTTCTGAATTTGCTGTCACATAACTAGATTCACTAATGCTTACTGCTTCAGAGTTACATTGCCAGTTAAGCTTGAATGGGGTGAGATTTCGAGTAACACCATTGTCGTAAACTAAGTCCAATTCCAATTGGCTAGTCGCGCCTTCGGCTAGGTTTGTTTCCCCTGCTCGCAGCACAATAGCTTGTGCCACAGCAGCAGCCCCCGTGTCTGGAGTTTGCTGTTGAGCAGATGGCTCATCTCCACCACCTCCACATGCCAAAAGTAACAGTGGCGAGCAAGCTAACGCAGCAACTCTAATACAATGTGCCAAAGGCTTGCTGACTTGAAAAATCATATAACTTCCCTGTTTACCTTTTATAACTAATGCTGTCGCCAACTATGACTCAACAATGTTAAAAAATTGCTAACCAAGCCATCATGAATAATATGACTAGAGCTCTCTTGCCACTCCAATAGCAACATTTAGCGAATCAAACATCAAACTTTGCTAAAAACAAATTATTAACAAAACACTCTAAACGTACCGAACAGTTGACGGAGTTTTTACTAAAAAACTTTCAGATGAACTGATAATCATTAGTGATTGCCTAATACCGCGTAATAACTAATGTTAAGGTGAACAGGGATGATATGAGAGATAAGTCAATAGCGCAAACCAAAGGTTTACGCCAGTGATGAAAATTTGATCTTGGTTATACCATAGCATCTATTGCAGCTTGCGCTAGAGCAGCATCGTCTTGCTCACTCATGCCGCTAATACCAATGGCGCCGATCACATTTCCATCTTGGTAAATCGGCACACCACCCTGAATACCGGTAAAACGAGGATCCGTCCAATAACCCATGTCTTTACCAGTTTCTTTTGCCCATGCTGCTAAGTTGGCTGTAGGTTGGCGATCACGCGCTGCGGTATACGCTTTGTTCTGGGCTAGTACAGCGGCATGAAAAGCCACATTGTTCATTCGAGAAAAGCTTACTAACTCGCCGTGAGCATCAACCACTGCAACTGCAATGCTCACTTGTTTTTCGTCAGCTAAACGTAAGGCTTGCACATTTAAAGCACTGGCTAATTCAAAGGTAATATCCATAAATAATCTCAAAAGTGATAGTTAAGTTATTCCAGAGTCTAGAAAGATTAGTGCTTAAAGCCAACGCTTAGGGCGCAAGTTTATCGCACTATAGTATGGAATATAGTCATTTAATTCGTAACATAAAGGCTTTCTGTAGGCGGGTGATATTGCTAGCATGGTCTTTCTTCACATAGCAGGGACAACGATGAATAAAGTTGCACTCGTCACCGGTTCTAGTCGTGGCATTGGCGCTGCTACCGCTTTGCTGCTGGCGCAACAAGGCTATGCCGTTTGTATTAACTACAAACAAAACCAAGTGGCTGCTAACACGCTACTGAAGCAAATCCATGCCTTAGGTGTTCCTGCAATGGCTTATGCTGCTGATGTAAGCCAAGAGCAGCAAGTTGATAAGCTGTTCGCTGCCATTGACCAACAACTCGGCCCCATTACCGCCTTAGTTAACAATGCTGCCATGTTGCTACCACAAAGCTCGTTGGTAAATATGGACCAGAGCCGGATCAATCAGCTGCTCACGACTAACGTAACCAGTGCTTTTTTGTGCTGTAAATACGCCATTAAGCGCATGGGCAGCAGTTATGGTGGGGCTGGAGGGGCCATTGTTAATGTATCTTCAGCCGCAGCTCGCATAGGTTCTCCCTTCGAATACATCGATTATGCAGCCAGTAAAGGTGCCATTGATACTCTCACTAAAGGGCTTTCCTTAGAATTAGCCGAGCAAAAGATTAGAGTGAATGGGGTGCGGCCAGGCTTTATTGATACCGACATGCATGCCGATGGCGGCGAACCCAACCGAATTGAACGTGTCCGTAGTGCCATTCCCATGCAGCGCGCCGGTCAGCCCAGCGAAGTTGCCGAAGCCATTGCTTGGCTGCTCTCAGAACAAGCTTCTTATATCACGGGTAGTATTGTCGACGTTGCTGGCGGGCGATAAAACACTGAAATGCTAAGTGCTTAATAACACTAACAAGGACCATTAAATGGCCAAAGATCCTCGAATAATCGATAAACGCATTCCTCTCGTAATGGCTTTACTGATTGGCCTTTTTTGTTACTACACCTGGGCGCCTAATAGCCCTTTTAAACAGATAGAAAGCCTGTCTTTAGAACACGCCCTAGCGCATCAACAATCAGCTTTGGTTGAAGGCGATATTCTGGTTATTGGCACCACCAATAACCAGCAAGAGGTCTTAGCTAAAAGTGCTGAAGGCAATTTACTCACTATCAACTTCAATCAACAACCAACACCCACTATTGGTAGTTTTTGGCAGGTAAAAGGCATGCTCAGCTGGCCCGAAAACGCCCCCTTACTCAAAGTATCTCAAGCAAGTAACCCAACAAAACAATCAGCAGATTCACAATAAACTGCGCTAACGCAAGGTTGTATATAAGCATGTGCTTAATAATGGCTTAAGTCGTTATTAAAAAGGGCTATATGATGACTCAGCAACAAGGAAAGTACCTATTATATGCCGTTATATGCATAGGTTTATTATTGGTGCTAGTGGGAGTAGCTTTAGCTATGTTCTCTAATATCAGCGTTTCCATGGGCGTAACTGGGGTACAAATAATCGCAGGTATTATTGGCTTAGGCTTGCTGTTAATGGTGCCCAGCAAAATTATCCTCACCCTAATACTGATGAAAGCAAAATCAAAAAGCTAAGCCCAGTTATCTATTGTTGATTTATAGGCTAGATCAGCGAGCAAACAACTCGACCATTGCCCGCAACTTGCCACTTTGTTCAGCCAACAGATGATTGGCTTCGCTAGTATGCTGGCAACGCTGCAAGGTTTGCTGAGTTTGCTGGCTAATGGCAGAAACATTGCCACCAATTTCACTGGCAACAGAAGCCTGCTCCTCAGTCGCATTGGCAATTTGACTAATGCGGCTGCGAATTTCTTCCACTGTTTGGGTAATCTGCATAATTGCATCGCCGGCATGAGCAGCTTGATCAACACTGCCCTGAGCCGCCTTGCTACCTTGTTGCATCACTTTCACCGCTCTTTCTGCCCCGGTTTGTAGCGTTGCTACTATGCTTTGAATTTCTTCGGTAGAGCTTTGCGTGCGGCTAGCTAAGGTTCGCACTTCATCAGCCACCACCGCAAACCCTCGCCCCTGTTCGCCCGCTCTAGCTGCTTCGATGGCAGCATTTAACGCCAGTAAATTGGTTTGTTCGGCAATGCCTTGAATAACCGTTACAAAGGAGCCAATTTGCTCACTTTCTTGAGCTAGCGACGCGATCACTTCGCTGGCGGTATCAATTTCTTTAGCCAGCAGGTTTATTTGGGCGATGGTGTCGTTAACTTCTTGGTGGCCTTGGCGCACTTGCTGATCGGCTTGGCTGGTTTGCTCCACGGTTTGCTGGACGCTCGACGATACCTCTTCAACACTACTCGCCATTTGGCCAATGGCGCTAGCGACTTGCTCAACCTCATTTTGCTGCGAGTCCATATCGGTGTATACACCTTCGGTTGCGCTAGATGCCTGAGCCGCCACCTTATCCAGTTGCTGAGCAGAATCACTGACTCGCCAAATTAAGGTTTGTTGTTGATGATCCAATAAAATATTGGCTAATTGCAATTGCCCTAGTTCATCGCAGCGCCCGGTGTAAATCCATTGCGCCACGGGATCATCAATAGTTTGTTTACTGCTGGCGGCTAAACTGCGGATCGACGCACTTAGCATAGTGGCTAACAACACGCTTAGCCCAATAATAACCAAGGCTGCGATGAGCCCACTACCCAAAGACAATAGCGAGTTAAATAGGCAAAATGCCAACACCAATAATCCAGGTAAGGCGAAACTTAAGCTATAGCGGCTCAATATATTCAGCCCGCGCTCCAAGCGGGAAATAGGTGCCTGACCTTGATTGATGCGTTGATACAAACGATCAGCGCGTTTTACTGCCTCGGCATTAGGTTTTACCCTCACCGACTGGTAACCCTCTATCTCTCCTTTGTTAGAGAGCATCGGAGTGACAAAAGCATCTACCCAGTAGTTGTCACCGTTTTTGCAGCGATTATTCACAATCCCCATCCATGGTTTGCCGCTTTCAATTCGATCCCAAAGCATTTTAAAGGCCACTTTTGGCATCGCAGGATGGCGAACAATGTTGTGTCCATGAGTCACCAGCTCATCGTTGCTATAACCGCTAATGTCGACAAAGTCTTGATTAGCGTAGGTAATTACGCCTCGAGGATCGGTAGTTGAAACGATGTGTTGATGCTCAACCATCTTGCGCTCATTTCCAGTAAGAGAGGTTCCCCTAGGCATAAACAATCCTTTAATCACTAGCCGTGTGTTTGGCTTATTTTTAGTTGATGTGTTTATAAATTATTGACAACAAATAGATAACTCGCCAACAACAAACACTTAAAAAACATAACTTTTTGGATTATCTCTATTTGAGTAAGCAACACAATATTAGGCTGTAGAAAATGCGAAGGATAGAGCAAAAACTTTAGCGCTAAGAATAAGCCCTAAAGTTTTAAAGATATTGGATTTAGCTAAATATGCTGTTCAAGCCACTGCTGCATTGCTTGAGCCGGTAAAGCCCCCGCTTGTTGGCTTAATAATTTGCCATTTTTGAATACCATTAAAGTAGGAATAGAACGAATTTGATAACGCTGCGCTAGCGCTTGTTGCTCCTCGGTATTCACTTTTAAAAATTGTGCACGATGGGCAAACTGCTGGGCAGCTTGCTGGTAGGCCGGTGCCATGCTTTTACAAGGGCCACACCACGATGCCCAAAAATCGACAACCACCGGTAACTGGCCACCAAGGTGCTTACTAAAGCTTGTTTCGGTAACATCAATCGGCTCACCACTAAATAAGGCTTGCTTACATTTGCCACATTTGGCTTGCTCAGCAACTCGCGCCACAGGTAAGCGATTGCCTGCTTGGCAACTAGGGCATACCACAATCAGTGATTCAGACATCTATCTACTCCTATAAGGTTTATAAGGGGGCTAAATGTTCAACCATAAGTTGTACGCTCCGCCGCCCTCTAAATTCATTTACGTCCAGCTTATAAACCAGTTGCACATGCTTGAGGCTGGCATTTGGCCAAATGCTACGATCCACATTAAAAGCAATGGCATCCACTTCTTGGCTCATGCCCGGTAGCTTCACACTCATCTTTAAATGCTTTTCGCCCACAACTCGCTGCGCACAGAGCTCAAACTCACCGTCAAACAAAGGCTCGGGAAAACCTTGGCCCCAAGGTCCCGATTCACGCAGCATTTCGGCAAACTCCAACACCAATTGCTCTGGTGATAGTTCCCCGTCACTAAGTAAGGTGTGAGTGAGGCACTCTTCATCAATAAAATCTTTGGCGGTGTTTTCTAAACAAGCTTGAAATTCGCTAAATCGCGATTGCGATAAAGACAAACCCGCAGCCATTGCATGGCCACCAAATTTAGCAATTAAACCTGGGTTTTGGGTATCTATACGTTCCAGTAAATCACGAAGATGCACTCCAGCCACCGAGCGCCCCGAGCCTTTTACCTCGCCATTATCGCCATCAGCAAAAGCAAACACTGGGCGATAATATTTTTCTTTAATGCGTGAAGCCACTAGCCCTACTACGCCTTGATGCCAATCGGCCTGATACAAACACAGTGCTTTGGGCAGGCTTTGAGTATCTAAACTCAACTTGCTCACGCTTTGCTGGGCCTCTTGCTGCATACTGGCTTCAATATCTTTGCGCTCACTATTCAAGCTATCCATTTCACTGGCCAATTGGCGGGCGTGGTGAATGTCGTCACTAAGCAAACAGTGAATGCCTAAGCTCATATCGTCTAAGCGGCCAACCGCGTTAAGGCGCGGACCAATTGCAAAACCTAAGTCACTGGCCACCATACTGGCTTTATTGCGGCCAGACACTTCAATAAGCGCTTGAATGCCGGGCCTACAGGCACCTGCTCGAATACGCTGCAGCCCTTGGTGAACTAAAATTCGGTTATTACTGTCTAGCGGCACTACATCCGCCACAGTACCTAGCGCTACCAAATCCAATAAACTGGCAATATTGGGCTCTACCAAGCCTTGCTGGGCAAATAAATCTTGTTCACGCATTTTGCTTCGCAGCGCCATAAGCAAGTAAAACGCTACACCTACGCCAGCCAAATTTTTGCTAGGAAACGCGCAGGCCGACAGATTTGGATTAACAATAGCCGCCGCTTTGGGTAATTGCTCACCAGGCAGGTGGTGATCGGTGATAAGTACCGGAATACCAAGAGACTGCGCCTTATCAACGCCATTGATACTGGAAATGCCATTATCCACGGTAATAATAAGCTCAGCACCTTTGGCTGCGGCTAGCTCTACAATCTCTGGGCTTAAGCCATAGCCGTACTCAAAACGGTTAGGCACTAAAAAATCTACAGACCGAAAGCCAAACTGCGGCAAACCAGCCATTAATAGTGCAGTGCTGGTTGCACCATCGGCATCAAAGTCACCAACAATCAGGATCTTCTTTCGTTGCTGCAGATTGCTTATAAGTAAGTTGACCGCATCATCCATGCCTTGCAAACCTTGAAATGGCAAAAGAGCTTGAGCGCGCCGTTCAACATCGGCCGCGGTTTTTACTCCGCGTCGCACATAAACTTGTTTTATTAGCTCTGGCCATTCGGCTGGTAGCGCTTGGGTATCGAGATTTTCGCGGCGGCGTAATAACACGTATTGGTTTCTCTAGGATGGTGAAATAAAAAAGGCTCCCCTTTTTAACAAAAGTAGGAGCCTATTTACAGCAGTGAAAGCTAGCTACGCTCTAAAAACTCTAACAAGGCAGCCGGTGGGCGATATCCCGGCAACATAGTGCCATCTTCTAGCACCATAGCTGGCGTACCACGTACACCGAACGCTTCACCTAACTGGTACTGTTTAAGCACCGTGTTGTCACAGCTGGCTTTGGCCACAGAGCTGCCGTTTTTAGCTGCACTCATGGCACCGGCTTTATCATCAGCACACCATACGCTTTGCATTTCACCATAAACGGGAGAATCTACTCCACCGCGTGGGAAGGCCAAGTAACGCACAGTAATGCCTAAATCGGTATAACCCGCTAAGGTCTCAACTTTTTGAGTCTGCTGGTTTTTTTCTTTGTAAGTGTACATTTCATTATGCAACTTGCGACAGTAACCACAGCTGGTATCGGTAAACACTGTCACAACGTATTTTTCATCTTTTGCTTTGAATACAATCATGTCGTTTTCAAAACTAGCTAACTGCTTAATTCGAACCTTAGCCATGCTTGCATCCGTTAGGTTCACTCGATTAACTAAATCAAACAAGCTGCCTTGAATTAAATAACGACCGTCTTGGCTCACATAAAACATGCCCTGGCTGGTGGCCACTTCATAAATACCAGCTAATGGCGTTTCGGCTACCGCATCTACTTTTACACCCAAACGCGCTTCAATCACCTGTTTGGTTTTTGTAGTATCCAATTTGTTGGTCATGTCTGCTTGAGCCACCTTAGTTTCAGGCTGCTCACTGGCATCGTCACTCCAGGCAGTGTTTAAGCTTAGGCCGAATAAACTCATCGACAACAATAAGGCCTTGGATAATTTCATTAAATTTTCTCCGAATTAGGGGTATACAAGCAGACCGTGAAAAGCTTGCAAAACTTACCGCCTATAGGCAGTAAATGCAAAAAATTTAGTTATAAACTGCTTAGTAGGTCGCCTAAGCGCGCGGGTGATGTTGCTGGTAAACACTGCGTAAACGCTCGTTTGCTACGTGGGTATAGATTTGAGTTGTAGACAAATCACTATGCCCCAATAACATTTGCACCACCCTTAAATCAGCGCCGTGGTTAAGCAAGTGAGTGGCAAAAGCATGACGTAAGGTATGCGGTGATAAGTGGTTGTTAATCCCTGCTAAGCTGGCATAGCGCTTAATTCGATGCCAAAAAGTTTGCCGGGTCATTTGGCTACCACGTGAGCTTGGAAATAATACATCGCTCTCTTGTTTTAGTAACAATGGTCTCGCTTGCTTTAAGTAGCGTTCTAATACATCTACCGCTTGCTCCCCCAAAGGAACTAAGCGCTCTTTTCCACCTTTACCCACAACCCTTACCAAACCTTGGCGCAAGCTCACTTGCTCTATTTGCAGGCTAACTAACTCGGTCACTCGCAACCCAGTGGCATATAAAACTTCTAGCATGGCCAAGTCACGATGTTGAATGGGATCATCCAGCTGCGGCTCATTTAGCAAGGCATCTACCTCGGCTTCGCTTAGGGTACCCGGTAGTTTTTTCTCTAATTTAGGTTGTGCTAACAGCGCGCAGGGATCATCTTCTCGGCTTTTTTCTTGAATTAAAAAGCGGTAAAAACGCTTCAGGGTGGAAAGTTGTCTAGCTGCGCTTGCTGGCTTTTGCCCTTGCTCATAGCGATAAGCGATAAAGCCCTGCAAGTCTAAGGCTTCAGCTTGTTCTAGCGGGACTTCTTTCTGCAACAAAAAACTCGCCAGCTGGTTTAAATCATTGCGATAAGAATTAAGGGTGTTCTCTGCAAGGCTGTGCTCAAACCACAACTGTTCAATAAAGCGATTGATATGTGGATTATCAATCTCGCTGGCTTTAGGTTTGCTTTGCTTGCTTGGCATATTTCTCACTAATTAATCGGGCTAACACTTGGTTTATTGGTGTTAGTTAGCGCTTTTGATAAACTGCCCGCGCACACTGCAACGCTTAAGGAAGTTTTACATGCGCATTGGCCTGTTCTTTGGCTCGTCTACCTGTTACACCGAAATGGCAGCGGAGAAAATTCTCGCTGAATTTGCCGACCATGATATCGACATGTTCAATATTAAAGATTGCGACATAAGCCAAATGCACGACTATTCGCTGCTTATTCTTGGCATTTCTACTTGGGATTATGGCGAATTACAGGAAGATTGGGAAGCCGTATGGGATAACCTTGAAGGGCTTGATTTTAAGAACAAAACCATCGCACTGTTTGGCCTAGGTGACCAAGTGGGTTATAGCGAATGGTTTTTGGATGCTATGGGATTATTGTTTGAGCAACTGGCGCCCTCTGGCGCTAACTTTATAGGCTTTTGGCCAAACCAAGGCTATGAGTTTGAAGCCTCTAAAGCACTCACCGAAGACGGCGAATTCTTTTATGGCTTAGCGCTAGACGATGAACATCAATACGAATTAAGCGACCAGCGTATTCAACAATGGTGTGGCCAGTTAAAGCAGGAATTGGCAGAGTTAAAAGATACTTAAAGCCCTGCAAATTTTGCTAAACGAGCTAATGTGATTAAAGCCATCACACTAGCTGCAACAACAATATTGGCCTACACCGTTAACTCTTTAGTTAACAACTCCAAAACTTCTACTCGCTCCAGCAGCGATTTAATGGCTTGATCGGAGCCTTGCACTAACTCGGTGACTAACACGGTTTGGTCGCGCAGCTGGTGTGTATCATCCGAGATACCCGTAGCAACGACCCCTTGCTGTTCCGAGGCCGTGGCAATTTCTGAAATTTTTGCCGAAACCGTATCGGTACGCTGATGAATATCCGCGATGGTTTGATGCACACCACCCATCATTTCTTTACTGGTTTCACCACGCTGCACGCTTTCTTTAACCGTTGAGCTTAAACCAAGGCTGGTAGATTGTAGTTCTTCAATCATCGATTGAATCTCTACAGTGGCTTGCTGAGCTCGCCCAGCTAGGCTGCGCACCTCGTCTGCCACAACCGCAAAACCGCGACCTTGTTCACCAGCTCGAGCCGCTTCAATGGCGGCATTTAATGCCAAAAGATTAGTTTGTACAGAAATGGAGTTAATGGTGGTCACCACCGCACCGATATCTTGAGTACGCTTTTCCAATTGAGTGACCGCTTGCTCGGCACGCTGTACGTCCCCCATCAAGTGGTCAATCGCCTCTACTGTTAACTCCACCTTTTGCTGGCCTTCACTGGTGGCTTGATTAGCTTGGCCTGTTTGCTCGGCAGTGTCGCTAGCATTAGCAGCCACGTTACGAATGGTTACCACCATTTGCTCAATGGCACTAGCTAAGGAATCAACCCGATCCTGCTGTTGCACACTTAGGCTGTTACATTGCTCGCTGGTTTGGTTGAGTTGATGGCAAAGATCTTTAACCATCGCGTTACTGGCATTGGTTTCGCTCACCAGCTGGTGTTCTCGTTCCGCCACTTTATCGATAATAATGGCGATAGAGCTGAACTCATCTCGCACCGGAAAGTAGTTAAGTCGATTGGTTAAATCGCCCTTAGCTAGCAAGTCCAATGCATTGTGAATTTGATACATTGCCCCACCAATAAAGGTCATTACGTAGTAAAACAGTAAACCGGCAACAAACAATATCGCTGCAACGCTGGCGTATTGCAGCCCCGAAAACAGCGTAAATATTGACGTTTGCTGATGCTGAGAGCTTACTCGGTTGCCACGTAATTCATAACCAGCTTTTGACAATACAGTACGCAATTGCTCGGGCTCAGCTTGAATAATTTGGTTTACTAGCTGGGCTTGTTGCTGATCAAGCTGTTGCAAATGGTGCTCTACATTACTAGACACAATCAATAAGATCGCGAGCAATGCCAACATAGGAAAAGCGAACATAAGTAGAAACTTTTCCTGCAAGGTAAGGTGAATATTAAAGCGATCAATCCACCTAAATGGGACTTCTTTCATGACAAACTCCATTTTGCATTGCAACAATCGAACAATTAGCGGGCTATGGTATTGCGCGTGGCGGGGGAATACGAGGGATTGCGCGTCAAGATCTCAAGGAGAAAATCAAAAAAAACAGGTATTAACCTGTTATGTTGTTTTTACTAAAGAAAAGCAGCGCCAACTTGTTGTTGGCGCTAATTAAACTTATGCGGTTTCGGCTACTGTTTGCTTACTTGAGCGAGCAAACACACTAACCAATACTGCGGCTAGAGTAGGCAACAGCCAAGCAAAACCTTGTGAGAAGCCCGGTAATACATTAAAGGCTTCCATGTTCACACCAGTTGCTTTGATTGCATCGAGCACGCCAAAAATAGCCGCTACACCAATAATTAATCGAGCCGCCATTTGAGGTCGATTAAACCAATCCACTAACAGGTTAAATGCAATCAATGCCACTGCTACCGGGTAAATACCAATAAGAATTGGAATAGAAACCACCAACAGCTGGTTCAAACCAATGTTAGCCACTAATGCACAGCAGGCGGCTGTAACAATAGCGGTAAGTTTATAAGAGAACTTGCTGTTATCACTCACGTAAGTTGAGAACGACGAGATACCACCAATAGCCGTTGTAAAACAGGCTAAACTTACAATGGTAGATAACAATAGTTGGCCTTTAGCGCCAAACAATACTGCTACGTAGGCAACAATAATTTCGCCACCATTTTGCGCCTCTGGCGCTACGCCAGTTGCGGTAGCACCTAAGTAAAACAGCACTACATAAAATAGGGTTAGGCCAATTGCTGCTATAATGCTGGCCTTAACCAAGTAGCCAAATTGCTCGCCTTTACCGCTTACACCCTTACCGTTAAGCGCATCTATCATCAACACACCAAACATCAATGCTGCAAGTGCGTCCATAGTGTTATAGCCGTCGATAAAGCCTTGACCAAAAGGCATGTCAGCAAAGCCTTTTTGTGCTTCAGCAATCTCTGCAAAAGGATTACTAAATACACTTACACCGATAACCGCAATACAAATTACCAACAAAGGAGTGATTATTTTGCCAACAGTATCGATTAAACCGCCACGGCGCAGAATAAAAAACAAAGCCGCCACAAAATAGAACAACGAGTAAGCAATTAAAGTGAGTTGGCTAGCGCTTTCAACCAGCGGTACCAAGCCAAGCTCGTAAGCTACCAAACATGTACGGGGAATACCGAACATCGGAACTAATACCAAATAAATGGCAAGCGCAATAAAGTTGGCGACTTTACTGGGCAAATAACGACCTAAGTGAACAATACCCCCGCCGGCTTTAGCAATCGCTAATAAACCCAGTAAAGGCAAACCTACCGCAGTGGCCAGAAAGCCAAGCATCGACATCGCTAAATTGTCGCCAGCTAACATGCCTGCCATAGGTGGAAAAATTAAATTACCTGCGCCTAAAAAAAAGGCAAAAACCATCATCCCTAAGCTGATTGTATTCCATGATCCAAGAGGTTTGGTCACGTGTTATCCCCGTTGTAGATTGCAATTGATTATATTTTTAAGCGGTGAAGTATATAGCATGGCTTTAAAACATAAAACCAGTGAATAAATCTACATAAAGGATAATTGATCCAACTCAACAGTAAACAAATCTACATTTTTAAGTACAATTCTCTACACAACTCAACATATTGTTTAGAGTAAGTTCTATCCTCCTGATAGATAAGGATTTGCTCTTGCTTAGGTGATAACGAAGCGTGTTGAGAGAAGCGCATCAAACGACGAATGGCTGGTTTATTGGGGAGTGATTGCACCTCAGCTTGATGTATTAAACACCAATTGTTGCTTAAGGCATGCTGTTGCCACAAGTCTGCTACATCACACGGTAGCACTAACGCTAATTCAGTGTTTGCATGGCATAACTTTTTCAAGGCAGCAAAAAACTGCTCGGCATTGAGCGAGCCACTGTGCCTAGCCAGCTGGCGCTTTTCATCGAATTGCTGTCCGGCAGGAAAATACGGCGGGTTAGAAACAATAAGATCATAGGCATAAGGTGGTTGGTGAGTTTGCATACTGCTTAAAGTTACATTGATAGTTCCTGCCCATGGAGAGTTCGCCACATTTAATTTAGCTTGCTCACAGGCATCAGCGTCAATATCAATGGCATCAATACTGAGCTTGCCTTCACCACGTTGAGCCATGATTAAGCTAATTAATCCGGTGCCTGTTCCTACATCCAATATACGCTTAGCATTTGCCAGGTTAAGCCACGCCGCTAATAAGATCCCGTCGGTACCCACCTTCATTGCACATTGATCGTGCGCCACATGAAACCGCTTAAAGGTGAATCCAGGACGCTGATTATGATCGATCACTTCTTGCTTGCCTCTGTTTGGCGCTATACTATGCCGCGAATGTAAATGACCCGCGCTTTTGGTTCAAGTCGATGGCGCCTCACAACTTGGTAGATTTATGACCTTCGAAGACCTCGACCTAGACCCGCAGATCCTAGCTGCAGTAAGCGATATGAGCTTACAAAAAGCCACAACTATTCAGCAGCAAACCATTCCGGCCATGCTTGATGGTCGAGATGTACTGGCTTCTGCGCCTACTGGCACAGGCAAAACCCTAGGCTTTTTGCTGCCGGCGATTCAACATTTGTTGGACTACCCTCGCCGTAAAGCCGGGCCCGGTCGAGTATTAATTCTGACGCCTACCCGTGAGCTTGCCATGCAAGTCGCCGAACAGGCTCGTTTAGCAACAGCGCACACCAAACTCACTACCATCGATATCACAGGTGGGGTTAAATACGATGTTCACGCTGAACAGCTTAAAGGCAATATTGATATCGTGATCGCCACTCCTGGCCGCTTAATGGAGTACATCACCTATAAGGTGTTTGATACCCAAGCCATTGAGGTATTGATTCTAGACGAAGCCGACCGAATGTTAGACATGGGCTTTATTAAAGACATGGAAACGATTAGCGACGCTACCAGTGAGCGTAGTCAAACCGCCTTGTTTTCTGCCACTTTAGAAGGCTCAGGATTATTGCGATTTGCCGACAAAGTAATGCAAGATCCGGTGCAAATTGAAGTAGAACCACCTCGTCGTGAGCGCGCTAAGATTCTACAAATTTTGCACTTCTGTGATGATGCTGCCCATAAATACCAATTATTGCGCCACTACCTGCTTAACGAAGAGATTGAGCGTTGTGTAGTATTTGTAAAAACCCGTGAGCGTTTATATGCCTTAGCAGAACAGCTACAAAGCGATGAGATTAAAGCATCTTATTTGCGTGGCGAAATGGCTCAAGATAAACGCAACCAAGCCATGCAAGCCTTTAGAGAGGGCGAGGTAAACATACTCATCGCCACCGACGTGGCTGCCCGAGGTTTAGATGTACCTGAAATTAGCCATGTATTTAACTATGATATGCCACGTACCCCTGATGTTTATGTTCACCGTATTGGCCGCACCGCCCGTGCAGGACGCAAAGGCATGGCTGTAAACCTGGTTGAAGCACATGATATGGGAGCGTTGGCCAAAGCAGAACGTTATACCGAAGAGCCAATTAAACGCCGAGTAATTGATGGCTTACGTCCAACTCACCGTGTTGCAGCGCCACCGGCTAAGAAGAAAAAACCTAAAACGGCGGAAGCTAAAAAAGCCGCCAAGAAAAAGGCTAAGGGTCGCGCTAAGAAGCTAGCTAAAAAAGCGAAGAAATAGCCAAGTAATTAAAACGAAAGCCACGCAGTGCGTGGCTTTTTTGTGACTGTTATAACGTCGTATTAGTTATAAACTCGCACTTCTACTCGGCGGTTATGCGCGCGACCTTCTTCGGTAGCGTTAGAAGCAATTGGTGCAGCAATGCCTTTGCCTTCTTCAACCGCTGCATCTCTGGTTACACCTGCAGCAAGTAAAGCAACTCCAACATTATGTGCACGGCGTTTGCTAAGCTCATAATTGTATTCATCACTACCAATGTTGTCGGTATGACCCGCTACATCAATTTTTAAGTCATTTGCTATAACGGTTTTAGCGATACAATCAACTTTAGCTTGTTCATCAGCATCGTATTCGTCTTTGTTGAAGCCAAATAAGATATGTTCAAAGCCAACCACTTTGTCATCTTCAACCATGACATATTGTTCGCAAGACTCAGGAATTAGTACTGCAGCTGCTGCAGCAACCACGACCACCTCTTCTACAATCTCTTCCTCAACAACAACCACTTCTTCTACAACAACTTCTTCGACAATTTCGCAACCGCGTTCGTCGACTATTGCGCCTGCTGGTGTATCGGGGCACTCATCAACGCTATTAGCCACACCATCACCGTCTAAATCTGGATTAGAACAAACCAACGCGCCACCGATAACACCGGCAACCATGCCACCACCACCAGCAACAGAGCCAAAGGCACCACCGATAATCGGACACAAAACCCTAATATCTCCTTCAGGAGGAGTTGAACACCCTGATAATGAAGCTGCGCCAACTAGCGCTAATACCACTGCAATCTTATTTTTCATATTATCTCCATATGGCCTAACTCGACTATTCATGTCGATTACCTTGAGTAAAAAATAAGTCACCCATTTACCAATTAAACCTATTCTATGTAGGCTTTTTTGTGATATTGACAAGGCTGGAGCAAAAACTCAAGTGAATAAAAAGTTAAAAGCTTTACAAGTCCTTACTATAAATCGCCTAAAATCATCATATAGTTTTACTTTTCACTTACTCTCTATCTGTAGGTGAGCGAAGACGAATGTCATGTGAAAACTCAAACTGTTGATGTGTAAAAAAGAGTTCATTCACGTCCAATGGCGCTTTAACCGACACCGAAGTATAGGGTTCTTCCACAATGAATCTACGGCGGTCCATCGAGCGAAGGGCTACAAATTCAACTTCTAAGTTAGCACTTTCTCCGGGCTTGAGATCTCGACGAAAGTTCAAACCCATAGAATCCCAAGCTTCATTATCTGGCCCCCAAGGTGCGGCATAGTCAGTCTTAATAATCTGTAAGTACGGGTTTAAAAAAACTATTTTAGCTTGGCGGGTGCTTCGAATGGTTGGGGCGGTATTGAGCAAGGTAAATTTAACCGTGAACAGCTCACTCACATTAACATGTTGCCCATTGGTTTTAGTCACTTCAGCGCTTAGATAAAGATACTGTGAATAGTGTTCTAAGATTGCGTCTAACATATTAGCTTTCCTTACTGATAAGTGAAAAGCTAAGCCTAGTAAAGACGATTTGTTTTAGTGGCTAAAAGCCTTAATCTCCCTCGATTGCGCCGTAAACAATTATGCGCATAAAAAAGCCCCAACTAAGTGGGGCTTTCTCAGGCTGTAAACCGCCTTAGGTCTTACGCTTCGTCACGTAAAAAGACCAAAGTGCTAGCATCCGAGCTAGCTTCATCAAAATAGTAACCTTGATAATCAAACTGGCTCAGTTGTTCTAAGCTGGTGACCTGCTTATCGAACATATAGCGAGCCATTAAGCCACGGGCTTTTTTGGCGTAAAAGCTAATGATCTTATACTGACCGTTCTTTTGATCTTTAAACACTGGGGTAATAACCGTACCATTTAAAAGCTTGGGTTTAACCGCTTTAAAGTACTCATTAGAGGCTAAGTTAACCAGAATATTGTCGCCCTGCTCGGCTAAGGCTTGATTCAGTTTATCGGTGATAATCTCGCCCCAAAACTGATACAGGTTTGCCCCTCTTTCGTTGGCAAGCTTAATTCCCATTTCTAAGCGATAAGCCATCATCAAATCCATGGGACGCAACAAACCATAAAGGCCGGACAAGATCCGCAAATGCTGCTGAGCATAGTCTAATTGCTCAGCGCTTAAGCTGGCTGCATCTAAGCCCGTGTATACATCACCTTTAAAGGCAAACACCGCTGGGCGAGCCAAATCTTCTGGTAAGTCCTTGGTCCATTCAGCAAAACGGGCAGCGTTTAAGCCTGCCAACTTATCACTAATTTTCATTAAGCTAGCGATGTCGGCTGGGCTTAACTGCCTAGCCACATCGATTAGCTCGGCACTATGCTCAAGCAGCTCAGGGCGAGAAGATGAGTAACTCGCTAACTCAGAACTAAAATCCAAGGTTTTAGCTGGTGAAATAACCGCTAACATAATGCTCCTTTCAAGAGTTAAAAATCGACGGTAACACCGTCTAACATTCCGCTGTCTAAATTATTCGATTTTTCGGTGCCATGCAATTTAATCATCAAACGAAGATCGTTAGGTGAATCAGCATGGGCAATAGCTTCGGTATAGCCAATTACGCCACTTTCAAACAACTCAAACAAACTTTGGTCAAAGGTTAACATGCCCTGCTCGCGAGATTTACTCATTAACTCTTTGAGCTTATGCATATCACCTTTACGAATTAGATCCGCGGCTAAAGGTGTATTAAGTAAAATTTCAAATACCCCGCGACGGCCATTACCATCTTTGGTTGGCACTAACTGCTGAGCCACAATCGCACGTAGGTTGAATGATAAGTCAAAACACAGTTGGCGATGACGCTCTTCTGGCACCAAGTGCATAATCCGGTCTAGGGCTTGGTTAGCATTGTTGGCGTGCAAGGTAGCCATACATAAGTGACCCGTTTCAGAGAATTGCAAAGCAAACTCCATGGTCTCACGAGTACGGATCTCACCAATCAAAATCACATCGGGTGCTTGGCGCAATGAGTTTTTCAAGGCTTCATCAAACGATGGCGTGTCAATGCCCACTTCACGCTGATTAACAATACAGCCAGCATGTTTGTGCATAAATTCCACCGGGTCTTCAATGGTAAGAATATGCCCACTTGAATTGTGATTACGATAATCAATCATACTGGCCTGAGTGGTTGACTTACCGGCACCGGTAGCACCAACAAACAGAATCAAACCACGTTTCGACATACCTACTTCTTTGAGAATTTGCGGCAACTGAAGCTGCTCAAAACTTGGAATATCAGTTTCAATACGACGAATTACCATGCTTGGCTGTTCGCGTTGATAAAAAGCACTCACACGGTAACGGCCCAAGCCTTGGCGAGCGATGGCAAAGTTTGCCTCACGACCAGTAACAAAAGCTTCTAGCTGAGCCTCTGTGCGAATGGCAGCTAGCATATCCATGACATGTTCTGGCATTAGTTTTTGCTCATTCAGTGGCATTAAACGGCCACTCACTTTAGCGCTAGGTGGCACCCCAACTGATAGATACAAATCGGATGCTTTACGCTCCGACATGTCGCTTAATAGCTCATCGAGTAACATAAACCCTCCTAGAAGTTATTCGGATCTGCAGCTTTAAGTTTAGCGTCTTCATAAGACACCATGCCTTGGTTTACTAACTCTTTTAAGTTTTGATCCAAGGTCTGCATGCCGTGCGCCATACCGGTTTGAATAACCGAGTACATTTGCGCCACTTTGTCTTCACGAATCAAGTTACGAATAGCTGGAATACCAGTCATGATCTCGTGAGCAGCCACTCGTCCGCCGCCCAGTTTTTTAAGCAGAGTTTGAGCAATTACCGCACGCAGCGATTCCGACAACATGGAACGTACCATGTCTTTTTCTGCTGCTGGGAATACGTCAATCACACGGTCAATGGTTTTAGCTGCTGAGGTGGTGTGCAAGGTGCCAAATACTAAGTGACCGGTTTCGGCTGCGGTGAGTGCTAAACGAATGGTTTCTAAGTCACGTAATTCACCAACCAGAATAATATCCGGGTCTTCACGAAGCGCTGAACGTAGCGCATTGTTAAAGCTGTGGGTATCGCGGTGCACTTCACGTTGGTTAATCAGACAGTTTTTGTTTTTGTGCACAAATTCTATCGGGTCTTCAATAGTAAGGATGTGCTCATGGCGCTGCTCATTAATGTAATCGATCATCGCCGCCAATGTGGTTGATTTACCTGAACCAGTTGGGCCAGTTACTAGCACTAAACCACGTGGGTGTTCAGCGATTTGCCTAAAAATGGCCGGTGCACCTAGTTGCTCTAAACTCAATACTTCTGAAGGAATGGTACGAAATACCGCTGCCGCGCCGCGGCTTTGTTGGAAGGCGTTCACACGAAAACGCGCTACACCAGGTACCTCAAACGAGAAGTCAATCTCGAGGTTTTCTTCATACTCTTTACGTTGCTTATCGTTCATAATGTCGTAGATCAGACTATGAACTTGTTTGTGCTCTAATGCCGGTACGTTAATTTTACGTACTTCGCCGTCTACCCGAATCATCGGTGGCAATTCTGCAGATAGGTGTAGATCCGACGCGTTATGTTTTACACTAAAGGCCAGTAATTCAGTAACATCCATTTAATTGTTTCCTCAATGTGAGTCTATGAGCAGTATTACCCAAGCACTTCAATTTGTTAACCAAGAAATTCAGCAAGCGTTAGCTAAAGCACATCGCCCCGCAGATGCTGTTGATTTGTTAGCCGTTAGTAAAACCAAACCCTTGAGTGATATTGCCAGCGCCTATCAGGCGGGCCAGCGCAGCTTTGGTGAAAACTATGTGCAAGAAGGCGTAGATAAAATCATCGAAAGCCAACAGCAAAGCTGGTTAAAAGAGCCCATAGAATGGCACTTTATTGGCCCCTTGCAGTCCAACAAAACTCGCCTTGTGGCGGAGCACTTTGATTGGATGCAAACCCTAGAGCGGGCCAAAATTGCCGATCGCTTAGCAGCGCAGCGTCCTAGCAATATGGCGCCCTTGCAAGTGTGTATTCAAGTCAATATTAGCCAAGAACCGGCTAAATCTGGAGTGTTACTGGAAGATGTCTTTGCATTGGCTGCACACATTGCGAAACAGCCAGCCTTAACCTTGCGCGGTTTAATGGCCATTCCGCAAAAGCTTGAGCAAGGCCAAGAACTGGCAACTCAATTTGCTGCCATGCAACAAAAATTTAGCGAATTACAGCAACAATATTCTAGTGTTGATACTCTTTCCATGGGGATGAGTGGCGACATGCAAATGGCAATCAATAACGGCAGTACCATGGTTAGGGTGGGCAGCGCGATATTTGGCCAACGAAACTAATACCAATCACACTAAGTAAGTGATCAGAAATAGCGCAGGAAAAATACTCGAGAATAAGACAGGATTTTTCGATAAGTAGTTATTCTACAATCAAAAATGCTAACGCAATTATCGAGTATTTTAACCAGCTAGAATGAACAGTGACTTAGTACGATTGGTATAAGAACAATAATAAGGAAAATTGAACATGACAGCTCGAATTGCGTTTATTGGCGGTGGTAACATGGCCAGCAGTTTGATTGGCGGCTTACTCGCTAATGGCGCAAACCCAAGCAACATTACCGCTAGTGATCCTAATACTGAGCAGCAGCAAAATCTTAAGCAGCAATTTTCAGTAAATGTAACTGGTGATAACAATCAAGCCATTGCCCAAAGCGATGTGATTGTATTGGCGGTAAAACCGCAACTTATGGCAGTGGTTTGCCAAGCCATTGCCGATGCAGGCAATGACTTAAGCAGAAAACTGTTTGTCTCTATTGCTGCAGGTGTCAGCGTTAAACGCTTGAAAGGTTTACTGGGCGAGCAGGTTGCCATTGTGCGCACCATGCCTAATACTCCTGCATTGGTTGGCCGCGGTATGACGGGTTTATTTGCTCCAGCAGATGTAAGCGAAGAGCAAATTGCTAGCGCTGAGCAGCTAATGCAAGCAGTAGGTGAAACCTGCTGGGTGGCAAACGAAGATGATATCAACCATATCATTGCAGCAGCAGGCAGTGCCCCCGCTTACTTTTTCCTATTCATGGAAGCTATGCAGCAGCAGGCAGAGCAACTAGGCTTTAGCCCTGAACAAGCGCGAAGCTTGGTTCAACAATCAGCTTTAGGCAGTGCCGAACTGGTTGCCGCTAATCCAGACCTTGATTTAGCGACACTTCGGGCCAATGTTACTTCTAAGGGAGGAACGACTGCCGAGGCGATTCGTGTTTTTGAAGAGCAAGGCTTACGTAAAGTAGTCGCCAATGCCATGGACGCCGCCGTTGAACGCGGACGCGAAATGGAAAGTTTGTTTTAAATTATTCTGAGGACCTTATGCAAGCGCTTAGTTACTTGATTGAAGTTGTATTCAACCTCTACTTGATGGTGGTTTTACTGCGTGTGTGGCTACAAATGGCGCGCGCCGATTTTTACAACCCGCTTAGCCAATTTGTGGTTAAAGCAACCAACCCCATTGTCGTTCCGCTACGCCGGGTTATCCCAGGATTCGCTGGAGTAGATTGGGCAGCAGTGTTCTTGGCATTAGTCATATCCTTTGCCAAATGGGCTATTTTAATGCAGCTACGTGGCGGTTTTGATTTAACTGCGGTAGCGATTCTCGCCTTGTTTAGCACCCTAAAAGAAGCAGGAATGTTGTTGTTCTGGGTGTTGTTACTGCGCGCTATCCTAAGCTGGGTAAGCCAAGGTCGCAGCCCAATAGAGTATGTATTAGGCCAATTAACTGAACCGCTACTTTCACCGATCCGCCGAATTCTTCCTTCCATGGGAGGATTGGATTTATCTGTATTGGTGCTATTTATTGCGCTTAACTTTCTTAATTTGTTAATCGCTGGTTGGGTGCCATTCTGGAGCTCTTTGTAATTGCCTAAGCCCGTTAGCTTTGATGACGTAAACCTGCTGTTGCAGGTTTACGTGCAACCCAAAGCCAGCCGTGATGCAATTATTGGCTTGCACGGTGAAGAGCTTAAAATCGCTATTACTGCTCCACCGGTTGATGGAAAAGCCAATCAGCACTTGAGCAAGTTTTTAGCGAAACAATGTAAAGTGGCCAAGTCCCAAATCTCTATCCTTCGCGGAGAACTAGGTCGCCACAAAACCATTAGCATTGCTCAGCCAAAACAAATCCCTGAGATAATCGCTGGTTTGCTGTAACTTTTATCGCGCAGAATCTTTCTATACTTAAACCATGCATGTAAAAAAGGTCGCCCTCATGAGTAAGTTTTTCTTGGTCAACTTGATCGCCAGCATAATGCTATTTTCTCTACCCAGTCAGGCGGAACAAAAAGCTCAACTGGGTAACTATGAAGTGCACTATGTGGCTTTTAACTCCACCTTTATTCCAGCGGAAGTCGCCAAAATTTACGGTTTGCAGCGTAGCCGATATAACGGCCTGATTAACATTACCGTGCTCGACAGCAAATCGGCTAACAAGACTCCAGTTGCAGTAAACATATCAGGAACAGCGCGTAACTTAATTGGTAATCAAAAAAACCTAGAGTTTAAAGAAATTCGCGAAGGCGAGTCGATTTACTACATTGCCGAATTACGTCACAGCAACGAAGAGACCTTTCGTTTCAAGCTCACTATTGATGATGGCAAAAGCCAACAGCTGCTAGAGTTTCAACAGAAGTTCTACGTAGATTAGGGGCTGTTAATCTTTGCTGATGGTTTTTACAGCAATTTATTAGCCATTTAAGCAAGGCAGTGAGTGTGAAGTTAAGTGGGCTTAATAATCGTTCGCTAACGCAGAATAAATGGCTAAGAAATGCTGCCCGAAGGGTTCAGATAAACGAACTTTACTCTTTGTTGAACACTTCTCGCTTAGCCCACTAGGCTTCTAAGTGCTCGCCGCGATTAAAGCCCGCTTATCTCGAATAAAATTTCAACACCAAAGATCAACAACCCCTAAACAATCTAAAATACCCAGCCTTAGCTGTTAGATAAGGCTGTTTCAGCACAGCCCCTTCGATTAAACTACACCAGCCTCTTGTTACTCTAGGACTCAGTATGCAAAAAGTTGTACTTGCCACCGGCAACCCCGGCAAAGTGGCCGAGCTTTCGGAATTACTTAAACCACTAAACAAGCAAATTATTGCCCAAAGTGAATTTGCCATAGAAGACGCCGCCGAGACCGGCACCACCTTTGTGGAAAATGCCATTATTAAAGCCCGACACGCGGCTAAGATTACTGGGCTCGCTGCCATTGCTGACGATTCAGGTTTAGCCGTAGACTACTTAAATGGAGCCCCCGGTTTATACTCGTCTCGCTACGCTGGCGAAGATGCAAATGACCATGACAACGTGCTTAAACTGTTAGACGCAATGAAGCAGGTGCCGCCAGCCCAGCGCGGCGCAGAGTTTCACTGCGTATTGGTTTACTTGCGCCATGCCGATGACCCAGCGCCGCTAATTTGCCACGGTAAATGGCGCGGTAGCATAACCGAAGAAATTCATGGTGCTGGCGGCTTTGGCTATGACCCGGTATTTTGGGTTGAACAACATCAAGCAACGTCTGCTCAAATCAGCAAGGCAGAAAAAAACGCCCTTAGCCATCGCGGTATTGCGTTACGCCAGTTGTTGGCGCAAATGGAAGCGCAAGCATGCTAAGGCTTAGCCCAGCACTTAGCCTTTACGTTCACGTGCCTTGGTGCGTGCAAAAATGCCCCTATTGCGATTTTAACTCCCATGGCCTCAAACAAGACTTACCTGAAGCCGACTACATACAAGCCCTGCTGGCCGACTTAGATGCAGACTTAGCCCGCTTTCCGGCCTTACATGGCCGAGCCTTGCACAGTATTTTCATTGGCGGAGGCACCCCTAGCCTGCTGTCTGCCCAAGCTATCAGCGATTTATTGCAAGGCATCAAACAGCGCTTGGTTTTAAGCCCTGAGACCGAAGTTACCATGGAAGCCAACCCCGGTACCGCCGAGGCAGAGCGCTTCGCGGGTTATTTTCAAGCAGGGGTAAACCGCTTATCCATTGGCGTACAAAGCTTTCAAGCTGAGCACCTCACCAAGCTTGGCCGGATTCACAGCGGTGACGAGGCCATCAAAGCCTTTGAGTTTGCCCAGCAAGCCGGTTTTAAACGCATTAACCTTGATTTAATGCACGGCTTGCCAAATCAAAGCCTCGAGCAAGCTATGAGCGACTTGCAGCAAGCGTTTGCCCTTGGCCCAAGCCATTTATCTTGGTATCAACTAACGATTGAAGCCAATACCGCCTTTGCTTCTCGCCCTCCCAAACTGCCCAACGAGGATCTGTTATGGGATATTTATGAGCAAGGCCACCAGCTACTGCAACAAGCAGGCTTCGAGCAATACGAAGTCTCGGCCTACTGTAAAAATGGCGACCGCTCACAACACAATCTTAATTATTGGCGTTTTGGCGACTACCTAGGCATTGGCTGTGGCGCACACGGCAAAATAAGCGACCTAACTCAACAAGCCATCATACGAACAGAAAAAGTTAAACACCCTAAGGGTTATTTAGCTCCAGAGCGCGAATTTATGTTTAAGCACTGGGCAGTGGAGCAAGATGATTTAGCCTTTGAGTATTTCTTAAACCGCTTACGTTTGTTTGAAGATATTCCCAAGGCTGAGTTTATTAACTTAAGTGGTTTGCCGCTTAGCAAGCTTGACTCATCGCTTAAAGAGGCAAGGCAACAAGAGCTATTAGATGAACATGATCAGCATTGGGCGGTAACAAAAAAAGGCCGTTTATTTCTAAACGACCTTCTCAATTGCTTTACCGATTAAGCGGGTAATTAAGACTCGCGAGCGAATATCAAATCCCACACACCGTGGCCTAAGCGATGGCCGCGGTTTTCAAATTTAGTTAATGGGCGCCATTCTGGGCGTGGCACATAATCATTAGTGTCAGAGGTATTGCTATAACCCGGTGCAGCTTGCATGACTTCTAACATGTGCTCAGCGTAGTTTTCCCAGTCTGTCGCCATGTGGAATACACCACCAATCTTTAGCTTCTTGCGTAGCACTTCAACAAACTCAAGTTGCACTATACGGCGTTTGTGGTGACGCGCTTTGTGCCATGGGTCTGGGAAAAATAATTGAACAGTATCTAAACTATTGTCTGGAATACTGTCATTCAGTATTTCTACTGCGTCGTGTTCAAATACGCGCAAGTTAGTAATGCCCGCTTCAACAGCATCGGCCATGCAAGCGCCAACTCCGGGGCGATGCACTTCAATACCAATAAAGTTGGTTTCTGGGGCGGCCTTGGCCATCTCTACCAAAGACGCTCCCATACCAAAACCAATTTCTAGTACGGTTTTTGCCTCGCGACCAAACACATCCGCCAGTGAGTAGTTGCTGGCTTGGTGGTCTAAGCCCATTTGCGGCCAAAACTCTGTTAATGCCTTTTCTTGGCGTTTAGTTAAACGGCCTTCGCGCTTAACAAAGCTGCGAATTTTACGAAGACGTTTATCTTCAACTTGCTCTTGAGAAGCCTCAGGTGCTTGGTTTTGGTCTTGCTCGCTCATGATATTTCCAGACTAGATATTGCAGGGACATTCTAAATGTAGAACAGGGCTGGCATTATCCAAAGTTCTCGCCGTTGTGCAAGCTTTGCACGCTAAAGCTTGCAATGTTTTGCAGCAAAAATCAGCTCGAAAGGTAAACAGCCCCTAGCGTTTATTTGGCGCTAGCGTCCCTACTCGCTCAATTAAACTTTTTTGCTGACTGAGGTTTACCGCTTTAATCACCACTCGCTTACCCGCCGGGTAATGGCTCAAGTTATTGCCATTCACCCAATCAGCTTCTGGCCGAATAGGCCTAGAACAAAACCCGCCACCGCAATTTGGGCAAACATTAGCTAAAACGGTTTCCACACATTCTTTACAAAAAGTGCACTCAAAGGAGCAAATCATCGCGTTGGTTGCATTGGCTGCTAAGGGTGTTTCGCAGTGCTCGCAACAAGGTCTAAGTTCTAACATAGCGCCTCCTACTGTTAGGTTTCCTATAATAAACAGGTAATGATGTTAAAGCCCAAGCAAAGAGGGTTGATTATTCACAATGTTGGCTATCTCCAAACAAAACGGTTTTACCCTAATCGAGCTAGTGATGGTTATTGTGATTTTAGCCATATTAGGTGTAGTAGCATTGCCGAAATTCCTCAACTTACGCTTCGATAGTAAAGCTGCCACATTAGAAACTATTGGTGGAGCAATGAGAGAAGGCTTGCATTTGGTCTATAGTGAAGCAGCCTTGCAAAATAAAACCAATGGCAACAGCGAAATAGACTATTTGGGTACTCAGCTTCCTGTTTATCAAGGCTATCCTGCGGTAGATGGCAGCGATAGCTTTCAGCAACTGAATACTCAAGTGCAAGCATGGTTGGATATAGATTCTGTGGCCTTACCTTCGATCATTGCCAATAATGATGCCGCTCCCTTTTTTGTGGACAAATCGACTGCATTGAATCGAATTTACATCTTCTTTTCTGATGATTTAGCCGATAAAAGTGTATTCTTTGATTGCCATGTTTTATATACCAATCAAGAGAATGGCAACGGCCCTAGCGTTACTGTTAAAACATCAGATTGTTGAGCAAAAAACATTAATTAAAGTACTAAGCAAAACATTTAGGATAATTGAATGACCTCCAAACCAAAATCTCGGCAATTTATTGACCAAGAGTTTCATGGCGGTGATGCTCCTCTCTACGAGGGCCAAGGCTATAGTTTTAAACAAGCACAGCATATGGCTACCGTGGTTTATCAACCTGCCCACCTTAATCCTTCAGCTCCCGCGGGCATGCAAGGCAAAGGACGTTTAGATGGCACGTGGATTTACAGTGAAGAGCCAGACAAAGCCGAAGGCATTTTAGCCAGTGGTATAGAGCTGGTGATGGATTCAAGCCTAGAAGCCAATGGCAGTATCGGTTTGCATCAGCATACTCATACCGAAGAGCTTTATTATCTGCTCAGTGGGGAGCTTGTTATTACCGTGGTTGAAGGAGAGGAGCAGCAAACCCAAACCCTTAAAGTTGGCGACTCCCACTGTATTCACCCTGGACAAAGTCACTTTGTGCAAGCTGGCTCTACTGGCGCACGCTTTATTGTGGTTGCCGCCAAAGTTAACAATTAGGACTTCGTAAATTGCTTTTCAACAACACGCCCGCCATTAACAGCGCAGCGATTATTGGCTGCAACTGGGGTTTAGTACACTTAGGCGCTTTGCAGCAAAGCCAAGTAGAGGTTAAAGCCTTACTTGATTTAGACATAAACAAAGCCCAGCACCTTGCAAAGCAACATGGCATTGCTGCAGCTTGCAATAACATCAACCAATTGCCACCAGTAGATTTAGTGGTTATTGCCAGCCCAGCAGCCTCGCATTTAACGCTTATCGAGCATTTTAAGAACACCGCGATCATTTGTGAAAAGCCACTAATGGGCTTAAGTGCAACCCAGGCCTTATCGAGCTGGCCGCAAAGCCTATGGGTGAACTATGCCTTTAATTGCTTAGCAAGCGCCCAGCTTATCAATAGCTTGTTGGAACCCGAACAACCAGTTAAGGCGCATTTAAGCTCACAGGTAAACTTGCCACTTAACTTTACCTTAGAACAGTGGTTTTTAGAGACAGCCAGCCATCCCCTATCTTGGTTACTCCATAAACTCGGCGAACCAAAGCAGCTCTCTTCTACAAAATGCCAGGGGCAGCATGACAATCAACACTTAAGCTTAAATCTCGCATGCAAGCAGCATCAGATTGAGGTGGATTTTAGTTTGGGTGGATCACCAGGCATCTTTCATCAAATACGCTTAACGCAAGGCGACAATAACATTGAGTTGCAAGGCGAATATGTACCTGGTCATGCTTGGCGTTTTGCGCCGGTGTTGTTAAATGGAGTAGCACAAAATCAAGGGGAATATCATCCGCAGGATTGTTGGTTACAAGCTAATCATCGATCAACATCTGCCATCATAGAACACCTACGTGGCCACATAAGTAAACAGGAACTACTCGCTGCTGGCGGATTTAGCCCCAATAAAGCGCTTTGGTTAGAACAAAGCCTAATGGGCGAGTAGCCACACAAAGATAGCGGTTGTTTCTTAGGCTTAAGCGCGGGAAAATAGCAGCAACTTTCATTATTTGAGCAAAGTGTGAAAAATGAAACTCGATAGTAAAGACAAGTTAATACTCGATTTGCTGCAACGAGACGTAAGCATCCCGCTCAACGACATCGCTGAACGGGTGGGTTTATCGGCAACCCCTTGCTGGCGTAGAGTGCAAAAACTAGAGCAAGCAGGCTTTATTCGCCACAAGGTCGCCTTACTCGATAGGGCTAAGCTCAACCTAGGCGTAACCGTGTTTGTAAGTGTGCGCACCTCGCAGCACGACCAACAATGGTTGGATCAATTCAAGCAAGCCATTCAAGATATTCCAGAGATCATTGAAGCTCACCGCATGAGTGGCAGTATCGACTACTTGTTACAGGTTGTTGTGCCTAGTATCGACGACTACGACAAAGTATATAAGCAACTGATCGAACGCTTAGCCTTTACCGATGTAAGCTCTGCCTTTTCTATGGAAGTCATGAAATCGACAACCTCGCTGCCAACCCACTATTTAAACTAAGCACTTTTAATGACCAACAATCTCGCAAACTTTTCCAGCCGAGTGGTTACTTGGTATCACCAAGCTGGGCGTAAACACCTGCCTTGGCAGCAAGACAAAACCCCCTATAAAGTTTGGCTGTCGGAAATCATGCTGCAGCAAACTCAAGTGGCTACGGTTATTCCCTACTTTGAACGTTTTATGCAACGTTTCCCTACGGTGAGTGACTTAGCTAAAGCCGATACCGATGAAGTGCTGCACCTTTGGACCGGCCTCGGTTATTACGCACGAGCGCGTAATTTACACAAAGCCGCTAAAGAGATTGCCGAGCAACATAATGGGCGATTCCCCGAAGATATCGACCAAGTTATTGCTCTACCAGGCATTGGGCGTTCAACCGCTGGCGCGGTATTGTCTTTATCCTTAGGGCAACGCCATGCCATTTTAGATGGCAACGTTAAACGAGTACTCGCTCGTCACCAAGCGATAGCAGGTTGGCCAGGTAAAAAGCCAGTGGAAAACCAACTATGGGAACTGGCCGAAGCCAATACGCCAGAGCAACAAACTACCGAATACAATCAAGCAATGATGGATTTAGGCGCCATGGTCTGCACTCGCAGCAAACCTAGTTGCGAGGTTTGTCCTGTAGCCGAAGACTGCCAAGCGCTTAAGTATCAGCGTCAAGGCGACTTCCCCGGTAAAAAGCCCAAAAAAGTATTGCCAGAAAAACCCACTCAAATGCTGATTTTGCATTGGCAGCAGCAGTTTTTACTTTATCAACGCCCCATGCAAGGGCTTTGGGGAGGCCTATATTGCTTCCCTGAAATTAATATTGAAGACAGCATTAGTGATTGGCTAAATCAGCATCAAATGAGCGCCGATGCCATTTATGAGCTCTCGCCGCTAAGGCACACCTTTAGCCACTACCATTTAGACATTCAACCTTCGCTCATCGAGCTTAGCGAAGCGCCTAACTTACAAGTCATGGCAGACAATCAACAACTTTGGTATAACATGCAACAAGCACCCAAAGTTGGCTTAGCTGCCGTTACAGAAAAGCTGTTAAAAATAGCGCAACAAGCACTTTAATTTAGCCTTTGCCTCCCTTTGGCAAAGCAAGGAAAAAGGACCTATTATGGCTAGAACCGTATTTTGCCAACGTTTAAAAAAAGAAGCCGAAGGCTTAGATTTTCAACTGATTCCTGGTGATGTGGGCAAGCGCGTTTTTGACAACATCAGCAAAGAAGCCTGGACCGAGTGGCAGAAAAAACAAACCATGTTCATCAATGAGAAAAAGCTTAACTTGATGAATCAAGATGACCGCGAGCTACTGCAAGCAGAAATGGTTAAGTATCTGTTTGAAGACGGTGAAGTGGATATTGAAGGTTACACACCACCAAGCCAATAAACTCCGAGGCTAAACCCAAAAAAACAGAGCACCAGCTCTGTTTTTTTATTTCTAGTAATTAGGGTCTGTTGATCTTTGGTGTTGAAATGTTGTTCGAGATAAGCGGGTTTTAATCGCGGCGAGCACTTAGAAGCCTAGTGGGCTAAGAAATTGCTGCAAAAACCATCAGCAAAGATCAACAGACCCTACAGTTTAACGATTAGGCGGCACTTGAAAATAGGCATTTTCAGTGTCTTGGTAAGCGCTTAAATCCACTTCTTTACCTTGGTAGCTCAGCGATATTTGCGCCGGCTCACTAACAGTGACAGCAAATGGAGCTTGCCCCTGCCATTGCTGGTAAGTGCCAGCTTCTAAGGTTTGATTAACTAAAGTACGCTGCTGGCTATCCACAATCCGCAACTTAAGCTCACCATTCACCCTCACGCTAATAGTCGCTGGGCGGTAGTAATGGCGCGGATAGTCATGTGGATACCAATAGTCCCAAGGATCATCTAACCAATATATCGGTGGTGGTAGCACAATGATAGGTGGCAATATTTCTTCAGGTGGGATCACCTCTTCTGGCGGCGGAGCAATCGGTAGTTCCACCTCTGGCTGGTCAACTTCGGGTAATACTTCAGCGATTGGAGGCTCAGGCTCTAACTCAGGCAATTGTTCTGGCTCTGGAAAGTCGGGCTCAGGCTCAGGGAAATCTGGCTCTGGAAAGTCCATCTCCATGTCCATGTCCATGTCAAACTCATCTTCGGCAATGGCCGCCGTTGGCATTTGGCCAGCTATAACAAGCAAGATCATAGCGAGGTAGAGCTGTTTCAACATAATCGACTCAAACTTTGGTGAACTCTTTATTAGCCTAGCCATTCAAGTCAGTTAAAGCCATAACACTTATTGCTAACTAGCCCCAACACACTTTTCTGATAAGCTTAATTCTCACTCGATGAAGGACTAATGCTGTGGCTTGGCAAATCTTAAGTATTGTTGCACCACTAATTATTATTGTGGTGTTAGGCCTAATTTATGGCCGTAAACACCGACCCGACATTAGCGCTGCCAACCGGATGAATATGGAGATATTCTGCCCTGCCTTAATCTTCTCGGTACTGGCGAATACCCAGTTAGAGCTAGCGGATTATAGCGAACTGCTACTAGCATCAATTTGGGTAGTGTTAGGTTCCGGCCTAGTATTGCTTCCTTTGATTAAGCCTTTAGGGTTAAAGGCGCGTACCTTTTTGCCACCAATGATGTTCAACAACGCCGGTAACTTAGGACTACCACTGATTATTTTAGCCTTTGGCGAAGCAGCCATGCCAATTGCTGTGATTCTATTTGTGGTTGAAATGGTCTTACATTTTTCGGTAGGCCTATATTTTATTGATACTAAAGCAAAGTTACTTTCAACACTGCGCATTCCGGTGATTGTTGCTGCCATTGCCGGCATAGTTTGGGGTGTCTTAGATCTCTCGCTACCCAAAGTCATTGCCACGCCAATAGAAATGCTCGGACAAATATCGGTTCCGCTAATGCTATTTACCCTAGGAGTAAGATTAATCGATGTAGATTTAAAAGATTGGCGCATCGGTATGATTGGCGCTATCGCTTGCCCTCTTAGCGGCCTATTATGTGCTTTCATTGCTATTGCTATTTTGCCGCTCAACAGCTTGCAGCAATCTTGCTTAATTTTGTTTGCAGCTTTACCGCCCGCCGTACTCAACTTTATCATTGCTGAACAGTATCAAATTGAACCGCAACGGGTAGCCTCCATTGTAATGCTGGGCAACATCGCCAGTTTAGTGTTTATCCCGTTAGCCTTATTGTGGGTATTACCTGCAAGTTAAGCTGCGTTCTTTTCCCCCGCATTTGCCGCTAAGTTATTCAAGGCAAATTAGAATTCCTGTCTAAGTCCACTATATTTATCTTAATACGCGCTCGCATAGTGGACTTAAAAATGAAAATAAGAACAAAGTTTTTGTTGTTGTTACTCGCAGGAGTGGTTATCCCAGTATTGGTGATTTCCATCATCACAGTTTGGAGCGTGCGTAACAGCGCTGAACTCAACTTTGAACAAAGAAGTACTGCTGAGCTCGGGCACATTGACACCACCTTTTCCATCTACCTGAACGGCCTAGCCGAAGATGCTAAATTTCTCGCTACCTCTAAAGTCATCCGACAACTGGACCATAGTGTAACCACCTACATGGGCAAACCCAGCACCATGATGACTCCTGATAAAATTGGCGGCGTAGAGCAAGAAGCCTTTCACTTTATGCGCGAGTTTGGCGAAGCGAGGCCCGACTTAGCCTATGTCTACTTGGCGATGGACCATGGTGGTTATATTCAATGGCCCTTAGGTAAAAACTCTGCAGACTACGATCCAAGAGTGCGGCCTTGGTACCCTTTATCTATAAACTCGACAACCCCGGTGCGTATTCCCGCCTACCAAGATTTAATCTCTAAAACCCCCTTGGTGGACTACATGGTGCGTTTTGAAGGCGCCAAAGGAGCATTTGGTACTATTGGCGTAGATGTCACCCTAAGTAAACTCACAGACTTAATTAAAAAAGTGAAGTTTGGTGAACAGGGCTACATCATCATGATTGAAGACAGCAATACGATTTTGGCTGACCCATCAAGTGAAGAAAACCTGTTTAAAGCGATTAGCGACGTGGCAAGCTATCAGGCAATTCAAAGCGCATCGCCAGGCTTACATACCATAGAAAAAGACGGTGAAACGTGGTTAGCCAACGTGTACTTATCTCCTGATCTTAACTGGCGCTTTATTGGCTTTATGCCTGCCAGCGAAGTTTATCAACAAGCCAACTCACTAATCACCCTGATAATTGGCGTTGCCATTTTGATGATGGTGGTATTTATCGCGATAGGCTTTACCTTGATGAACGTGATCACCAAACCGATGATTACCATCACCGAAGGCCTAGAGGGCATCGCATCTGGTGAAGGCGACTTAACTCAGCGTTTAGATATCCAATCTAACGATGAATCGGGGCAAATGGCCAATGCCTTCAACCGCTTTGTTGAATCGATTAACTCACTGGTTGCCAGCATTAAAGGCAATAGTGAACAAGTAGATAACTCCGCAGCGCAAGCTAGTGAGCTGTCCAGCACCATGAAACAAATTGCAGAAGGGCAGTTAGCCGCTGTAGAACAAGTTTCAACGGCATTCCATGAAATGGTAGCCACCTCTAATGAAGTGGCGTCAAACTGTAGCCAAGCGGCTTCTAGCGCCGACGACAGCCAGCAACAGGTAGAAGAAGGTCATCAACTTATTCAAGATACGGTGCGCGCCGTTAGCCAACTAGAAACCACCTTGAATGAGTCCAATCAAGCCATGGATGAACTGTCGCAAGAATCAGCTAATATCACTGTAATCTTAGATACCATTCGCGGCATTGCTGAACAAACCAACTTGTTGGCCTTAAATGCCGCCATTGAAGCCGCCCGAGCGGGTGAGCAAGGTAGAGGATTTGCAGTAGTTGCAGACGAAGTGAGAACCCTAGCTGGCCGCACTGCTGAATCAACTGAAGAAATCGACAAACTATTGAGTAACTTACGCCAACAAACTTCCAATGTAGCCACTAAGCTCTCTAGCAGTATTGAACACTCGACCACCTCGGTAACGGCCACCAACCAAACCAGCACAGTGTTTGAGGCTATATTGCAATCGGTACTTACCATTCGAGACATGGCCACGCAAATTGCGGCTTCAGCAGAAGAGCAGCACTTGGTAGCAGAAGAAATCAATCGCAACATCACCGATATTCATGACGGCTCTAGTCAAGCAAACGAGGTTTCTCAACAACTAGAACAAAGCGCAACCGCTCTTAACTCTCTAGCAGGAAGCTTACAAGAAATGGTATCGCGATTTAAAACAAACTAACAAAACGTCAAATTAAAAAGCCCAAGCACTTTGCTTGGGCTTTTTGTTAGATAAATCTAACGATTCTCTAAGCGACTGTAATCCAACACACCCGATTCCAAAGGCTCAGCTTGGAGGTAGACTTGATGTAGGCGGTCACTAAATGGCCAAAACTCGTTATTGGTTCTGCGAATGCCATATCGTTTCATAAATGCTTGATAGCCTTGTTCGTTATGCACTTGCACCAAAGTTTGTTGTAATTGTTTCAATTCTGACTTTTCGACTTGCCAAAATGCACCAGGATAAGCCCCTACTAAGCCAGGCAAAACAGATATGGTGTCTTGATCTGGCAAACGGTTATTGTCTTCTAAGAACAAGCTAGAAATGTTGGTATGAGCGTTATGCCTCAATAGCGTGTAGTACTCAGGCTCCTCTTTCTCTAGGTCGTCAACCTGAATAAACACCACTTGTGGCAACAGCTTAATCGAGCCACCGCGCCAAGCACCTACTTGAATGGCAAAATCAGTCACTTCTCGTGAATATTGCGGCCAGCTAATTTGATGCTTTTGGCTTAATACAGGCGCCAATTTCTCACCAATCATGTCAAACAACTGCTGTTTGTATGGCCCGTCTCCGCTATATTCCACTGCACTTTTAAAGAAAGCCTCTTGCGGGCGAGACTCAACAAATTCGATAATATTTTTGTCTGCACCTATATACCAGCTACGTAGTTCATCATAACGCATTTCAGCTGGTAAGAATGAGGCAAAGCTGCCCTCACCTTCCATACGTAAAAAGTCCATGTATAAACGGGTTACTAATTGATGGCCCAAGTTTCCGTAAGGGTCAAACCCAGCCACTAACAAGTAATGAATTCGCTCAAACAAGGAGTAATCAATAACCCAAGCGGTTTTTGGCTGCCTGCCTACGGTGCCTTTTACAACGCTGGCACTGTCAAAGTGACGGAAAATGGTAAGTGCGGCATTTTGGTTTACCCCGTCACCATCCCACAGTAAATCTAAATTGAGTATCGAGCTGTCTTTACTCAGCCATTGATTCACATGGTCGATACTGGCATCCATAAATTTGCGGTGACGCTTAGAGTAATTAAGCCAAGCACTAATTGGCAGAACATTACTTTGCTCAACCGATGGCATTCTTAAGTGGTCGCTCTGTTCAACTAAGAACTCAGCTTGCTCTTGTTCATAGCGATTATCAGGGTTGGCGAAATATACCCAGAAGTGGTCTTGAATAACATTTAAAGCCACCTGCCCGCGACAAACAGGCCCTTTCATAAAGCCCATAATAAAGGTCTCAGCATCATCCAACATAAAACGATAACGACCGTTCACAGTAAGATCCTGAAAAGCCACAAAAGGATTACCCGCCACTCTAGGCTCGTAACTCGGTAAGCTGTCTACCTTGGTATCGTCACCTAAAAACCACTCGGTCCAACGCTGCTGGCGAGCCTTGTCTAAACGATAAGGAATATGGGTTTTCACCACAATGGTTTCGCGCTCTGGAGCCAAGCGGTAATACACGCGGCTTACATCTGGGTCATCGTAAGGACGACGGGTTGCTATTTCATCAATGGGTGTACCTGGGGCGGTTCGAGAGCGCACCAGTTTAAAAAATGCAGGGCGAGTATTTGGGTCATCACCAAAATACAAATGAGTAATGAACAGGTGTTCATAAATATAACGCGCCATTAACTGCTGTTTGAGCGAGTCACCGTTTAGAAAAGCCTCCCAATAAGCAACCTGCTCAGCAAGCTGATTATGTGCGCTTAAGTCATCGGCCATCGGCGCGCCGCTAGCTAGCCAAGCAGTTAACGTATCAAACTCGGCATCGCTAATTGCCGGCAGCCCATAGGGCATTCCCCATTCAGGATGTGAAGCCTGCACCTTAGCGTAGCCTTCAATACCAACACACTGCTGGGCTCGATCTAAAGCAAAATCAAAGGCCTCGGGATCTAGGATCTCGTTACCGGGGTCTAGGTAATCGCGCTTTTGTTTTAAGGCTTGGTACATTACCCCCGCTTCTAAATTCGCTTGTTCGCTTTGAATACGCTCATTTAATACCGGGTTAAAACCTTTCTGACGCCACATTTGCGTAGACTTAGCGTCGGTATATAGGCGGGTGGTTGGAGCGGCAGTCACTCTGCTGGCATTGTACACGCGCTCAGTAGTTACACCGCGGTCAATCCCGGCTGCAGAAGTAAGTTTTAACTGGCAAGGCGCGTCGTAACAGGCATGACACATCACACAACGCTGGTCTAAAATTGGCTTTACCTCTGCAAGGAACTCTGCAGCAGGAGGATGGCTCTCTGAAAAAACTCGCGTTTGTACCGAGGCTTCGCCAAAGTGTTGATCAAACTGATTAACAATTACGCTTGAACAACCTACTACAAGCAGCAGCCCCCAAAAAATACTAAAACGTCGAAACATAGCTCATCCCTGATACAGCCTTATCTTTACTATTAGGCGCTTAACAATAGCCTAAGTATATAACAACTAAGCAGCTTAGCGCGCTTTTAGATTGGCCAGCTAACACAAGCAAACGAGATACAGGTTTGTGGTTTTATTAGTAAAAAAACTGTTCAGCCGCGCTAATTGCAACGAGATAAAGCACAACAAGTGTCTGTTCATTTTTAGAAGTGACTGGCGCATTTAGCTACTTCCCTAGCCAGCTTTAAATTTTTGCCTTCCAACCTTCCAATCAACTGTCGAATAAAAAAAGCACAAAAATAACTTGCAAAGTAAATGATAATGATTATCATTTAGATATAGAAATAAACGAGGACAACATTATGATTAAAACATTAACTTTTGCCAGCATGCATTTCACTATCGCTTTTTTGGTCACTTGGTTGTTAACTGGTGACATGATGATTGGCGGTTTGGTAGCCATAGTAGAGCCAGCAGTAAACAGTGTGGCTTACTTCTTTCACGAAAAAGCATGGACCAAATGGGGCTTCAACCGCCCTCAACCAGCCAAGGAGTATGCATGTTAGACCAACAACGTGTTCAACAAATGGATATCAATATTTTGGTAAGCATTGTAAACATGCAAATTAGGAATGAGTTCTCTAGCTTTACTGAACTATGCAGATTTTACGAGCTAAATCAGAGCCAATTGAGCCAACGCTTAGCGTCAGCAGGCTACCAATTGCAAGCTAAGCAACAACAGTTTACCGCGGCCTAATCACCTACCCCGCTAGGCGGATGGCTAGTTTACATAAGCACTTTAAAAGAATAAGCAGCTTGGTAAATAGCTAAACTACTCTGCACTGGCATTCATCGCGCTATAAGCACGGTAAGCAAATACTAAAAAGAAAGCTTCGAGCACTTGCCCAAACACTCGATTAGCAAACACCCATATGCCATTGGCGTTAATGTCTAATAACCAATGATGCACAGCCCAAACCGGTATCATGGTAACCCCTGCAACCACTATCACACCCGCTAGCAAAGGCCACTTATAGGCTTCGGTTTGCCGCCAACTTGCGCTAATTGCTTCCACGGGACTGCTTTTGTTTAGTACACAATGTAAATCTGCCACCAACAATCGACTGGCGATAACAATACCAGGCAACACAAAAAAGCTCAGGCCAAGCATTACCAAAGCAAAACAAATTGCCACTACCGTAAATAACAAAGGCCAAATACTTAGCGACGCTTGAAAGCAGCGAGCGATTGACCAAGGTTGCTGTTTAAACTGGGCGCGCATGTACAAGATGATTGCACCTTGATAAACAGGCTGCATTAACAAACCTATTATCACAAACATCCAATAATTTGCGGTAGAAGGCTCGCTAGGGTTTTGAACATATTGGCTTTGCAGTGCGGCAAAAGGAACAGCAAAGGGCAAAACCATTAATGCCAATTGAGTAAAATGCTGACGGTAAAAACGTAAGCTATCGGCCAACCAGTCCCATAAACCAACTATTGCCATACTGCTTTCACTGCTCCTTTAAAACCGCCAACCAACACGTTTATGCTAAACCAATGCACTGATGTAATTGATTTAGTGAGGCTATTGTCCAGTTTACATTTTCCAATGGCTGATATTCAGGTTCACAGCTCTTGCTTCTTTGTAGCCACACACTGCTCATCCCTGCGGCACTGGAGCCTTGAGCATCATTCACCAAGTTGTCTCCCACATAACAACATTGGCTAAGCTCAAGCTTGGCCAATTGCGCGGCTTGCTGAAAAATCTCTGCTTTAGGCTTAGCAACGCCAGCCGCTTCTGCGGTTAGAACAAACTCAAAATAATCGAGCAAGCCAGCTGCACGTACTTTTCGCTGTTGCATATCTTCTGGCCCATTAGATACTAATGCCAGGCGCCAACCTTGTTGCTTAAGCTGATCTAAACAAGCCAAGGTATCGCCGTACAACACTGTTGCATCGATATATTGCTGCATGAAATATTCGAAAGCCTGCTCAGCAGCATCAGCACTTAAGCTCTTATCTTGCAAAGCTTCGCGCGCGCGGGCTTGGCGCATTTCAGCGGCGCTAAGTTTACCTTGTAAAAAAGCTGGATAATGAAGTTTTAGCGCACGCTTCCAATGACTTAGGGCGTCATCAGCTTGCGAGGGCCTATATTTACCAAACAAAGCTTTAGCGGCGGTTTCGGTAGCAATTCCGTCATCCACTAAGGTGTCGTCTAAATCAAACATTAGCATCTTGGCTTGGATTGGTTTAATCATCGGTATTCCTTTTATTTTCAGTCAGATTAGCGACAGGAAATAAGAAGTCAACGATTGTTTACAGCAAGTCCTTCTGCCTTACCCAGAAAAGCTAGTGATCTAATCGGCCAGTGCTAACGTTATATTGAGGCAAAACACAATTGGAAGGACTCATCATGAAAACTCAATCTGTTGGCCTAAGTGATGTTACCGTGCTTTTTTACCCAAGCGACAACCCTTATCAGCTGCAATCTATGCTGTTAAAAGATCAAGTTGTGAATTGCCAAGGCAGAGTGGTGATCCCCAGCAAACACAAGCAGGGAAAAATTATTGTTGCCGTGATAGCCGGCCAAGCCGACTTACTAAACTTACTCGGCGACCGATTTGATGTAAGCCCCTTGTCTGTGGCTTAAGATTTAGCAGCTGCTGTATCTTTAGAAGACACTGTATCCTCCAAATCAGCTTCCGCACACATATAAGCGCGACTAGAACAAAATGGCGTAAGCGGCACACTGGGCTCTAATGGCTGTTCTTGCTCGGCCAATTGACGTTGATGCTTATTGGTGACTCTAGCCACAATATAAAAAGCCATTCGCAGCGCCAATAATCCAAATACAACCGTTCCTACTGCTTGACCACCCAACACGCCCAGCGGCCCAAACCACTGTCCACCTAGATAAACAAAAGGGATTGTGCCTAAAGTTGCTTTGCCAAAATTAAGCATGGTAGAGGTGCTTGGGTAACCAAGATTATTAAAGGCAGCATTAGCCACAAACATCGCCCCATTAAATACAAAGCTAAAGCTTATCCAGGTACAGAAGAAACCAATAACAGTGGCCGCTTCGCCACCCACACCAAACACATCCACAATGACGTTTTGCCCTAACAGTAGAATTAACGACACAGCAACAACAAACCCACCGTTAAACCAAAGCGCTTTGCTTAAGGCCTCATGTACTCTAGCGTAATTATTTGCACCAAAGTTTTGGCCAACAATAGGGCCAATGGCGCCAGATAACGAGAATATCATGCCAAATGCCACCGGCATTATACGTCCAACCACAGCCCAACCCGCTACGTAGGCATCACCAAAAATAGCAATAGAAGCAGTAACATAAGCATTGCCTAAAGGGGTGGCTACATTGGTCATCATGGCAGGAGCGGCCACCTTTAAGATAGCGCGCAGATCTTCCAACCACTTTTGCAAACTAAAGCCAGCAAACAACTGGTGCTTGTAGACCACTCCAGACAAGGCAACACCCGCAACCACAAAGCGCGCAATAACCGAGGCAATAGCGGCACCAGGTAATCCAAGTCCAAGCGCAAATATGAATATAGGGTCGAGTACCGCATTTACGCCGCCGCCAGCCAAGGTAGACCACATCGCCCGTTTTGCATCACCTACCGAGCGCAGTGCAGCGCCACCACTCATGGCCAACCCAAGAATCGGTAGCGAAGGCAGCAAGATTCTTAAATACTGCACCGCAAGTTCATGGGTTCTGGCCTTAGCGCCAATCAAGCTCAACAGCTCTGGAGCAAAATACCAAGCCAAAGCGGCAAAAGCAGCGCTAATTAAAAAACCAGTAAATAAGATATTGGTGACTAACTGCTTAGCCCGCGCTTTATCTTGCTGGCCAATCGCTTTTGACACCAAGGCGGTCATCGCAATCGATAAGCCAATAGAAATTGAAGTGGTAAAAAATGCGATGGTTCCGGCGTAGCCTACCGCTGCAGCAAGCTCAGCCTCACCCAGCAAGCTAATAAAAAACAGATCGGCTAAATCAACCAAAAATAAAGCAGTTAAGCCAATGGCATTGGTGGAGGACATAACAACGATATGGCGAAAAATATCACCAGAGACGAACTTTGCCTTTGGCATAGAAACTCTCAAAACAACTGGGTAATTTCTAGTGTAGGCGCTAATTAAAACGAAGTCATTGGCGAAATAGCCCCTTAATTAAAGGGGCTATTGCTGGTTAAATTTAGCTAAAGCTAGCACGTAGCTCTTTGGTTGCTAATACCATGTTGTTTAAGGCTGCCTCAGTTTCCTGCCAATTACGGGTTTTCAAGCCACAATCTGGGTTTACCCACAAACGTTGCAATGGGATCCATTGTGCTGCTTTATCAATCAACGCTTTAATATCATCGATGCTAGGAATGTTAGGCGAGTGAATGTCGTAAACACCTGGGCCAATTTCATTTGGATACTCAAAGTGCTCAAAGGCCTGCAACAAACTCATCGCCGAACGAGAAGTCTCAATGGTTAATACGTCGGCATCCAATGCGGCAACCGCCGGCATAATGTCATTAAACTCGCTGTAACACATGTGAGTATGGATCTGCGTTTCTGGCTTGGCGCTAGCGGCTGATAACTTAAAGGCCGATACCGCCCAGTTTAAATAATCATCCCATTGGCTGCGTTTAAGCGGCATACCTTCGCGAATAGCAGGTTCATCAATTTGAATAACTTGAATACCCGCTTGTTGCAGCTCGGCCACTTCGTCATTAAGCGCGATAGCGATTTGCTCGGCGATTTGGGCGCGGCTAATATCCTCTCGGGCGAAGCTCCAAGTCAAAATAGTCACCGGGCCAGTTAACATGCCTTTTACCGGCTTGTTAGTTAAGGATTGCGCATAACTGCTCCATTCAATAGTAAGAGGTTTAGCGCGCTCGATGTCATCTACAATAATTGCTGGTTTTACACAACGCGAACCATAACTCTGCACCCAACCAAAGCGGCTAGCAATAAAGCCATCTAATAGCTCGGCAAAATACTCAACCATGTCGTTACGTTCGGCTTCACCATGCACTAACACATCCAAATCTAAGCGCTCTTGACGCTCAATGGCATCCTTTATATGTTGAGCAAGCGCAGCATCATAATCAGCTTGGCTTAGTTGCCCCGCCTTATATTCGCGACGCTGACGGCGAATTTCATTGGTTTGTGGAAATGAACCAATAGTAGTGGTTGGCAAGGGTGGCAATTGCAAACTTTTCTGCTGAATCTCTTGGCGCTGTTCAAAGCTTAAAGTACGCTCACGCTCAGCCGGGGTTAAGGCGCTAATTCGCTGCTGCAAGCTGGAGTTGTTTTTCTTGTTAAGGTTTTGCAAAGCGGCACTGTATTGGCGAGATAGCCGCAGGGCGTCAGCTTCACCATTTAGCGCTTCATCAAGTATTTGCAGTTCAGATAGTTTTTGCTCCGCAAAAGCCAAACGATACTTAGCATCACCTAAGTCCGTTTCACTCTCTAGATCAAGCGGGCTGTGCAACAAAGAACAAGACGAGGCAAGCCACAAGCGCTCGCCTAAACGAACTTTAAGTGAGCTGTAGTTTTCGATAATCTCTGGCAAATTCGCTCGCCATACATTGCGACCATTAATCACACCGGCAGACAGTACCCACGCTTCAGGTAACCAAGTTAGTACTTGCTCAAGCTGTTGTGGAGCGGCAGATAAATCTAAATGCAGCCCGTCTACCGCCAATTGCTTAATCACCTCGGCATTGTCTAACACATCTGCAAAATAGCTGGTCAAAAGTAACTTAGTGGGGCTGAGCTTTGTTTTATAAGCAGCTAATAATGCGTCTTGCCATTGCGAATCGAGCTCTAGGCCCAAGATAGGTTCATCCACTTGAACCCACTCCACACCTAAATCAGCAATAGCTTGGAAGATCTCGCGGTAAACCGTTAACAACTGTGGCAATAACGACAAACGGTCAAAATTACTGGCTGCTTGGTCGTCATTTTTACCTAGATACAGGTAAGAAACAGGCCCCAAAATAACTGGCTTAACTGCATGGCCTTGCTCAAATGCTTCGCGAATTTCATCAAACAGTTGCTGCCACTGTAGGCTAAATACACTGTCTTCAGAAAACTCCGGCACAATGTAATGGTAATTAGTATTAAACCATTTGCTCATGTCTGATGCCGCATGATTACAGCCACAGCCCTGTTGGCCACGAGCAATTGCAAACATGCTATCTAGGTTAATTTGCTCAGACTGGTGACGCTTAGGCAGGTTGCCTAACAATAATGAGGTATTTAGTACTTGGTCGTACCAAGCAAAATCGCCTACGGTCACCCAAGCTTGACCACTGTCTTTTTGAGCTTGCCAGTTTTGTTGGCGAATATTTTTGCCAACTTGTAATAACTCTTGCTGCGAAGAGTCGCCACGCCAGTAGCTTTCTAAAGCAAATTTTAGTTCTCGTTGCTTACCAATTCTTGGGTAACCCAATACGTGAGTAGTGCTCATATCAATATCCTTTTAGCCGTCTAGATGTATAAACCCATATTGACCAGAGCGAGGCCTCAACACAATTGAAAAGCCATCAAGTTAAATTGAATTTCTCTCAACTCTGCTTAATCCAGTGAAAACTGGTCATACAGAATTAAAGCGCTCTCCCTCTCTATATTGAAAAATATTCATGTTTAGCCATCTAACTTGGCACTTATATGTACAAACAAACCTGAACTGCCTAAGCTGCGAATTCGCCCAAACACTTAAAGGAGCTAGCCAGATAAATGTTAGAGATAAAGCATTTACGTTGTATTCAAGCGATTGCTGCTAGCTCTTCTTTAAAGTCAGCGGCTGCCAAGTTGTTTATTACAGATTCGGCGCTATCTCACCAGCTAAAAGACTTAGAACAGCGCATCAATAGTCACCTGGTGTTAAGAAAGCAACAGCCCTTGCAGCTCACCCAACACGGCCAGCAACTACTTAGTTTAGCCCAGCAAGTGCTGCCTTTAATTGAACAAACCGAGCAACAATTTAGCGCCGCCCAACAACAGCAAACACGTTTAAACATTAGTGTTGATTGTCATGCTTGTTTTCAATGGTTATTGCCGGCTTTGCAGCGGTTTCAGCAAACTTGGCCAGAGGTAAATAGCCATTTTTGCCAAGATAAAGACTATAACGGCCTGCCCTTGTTACAGCGTGGGGAAGCTGACATTCTGCTAACGTCTGAAGTAAGCCCAGAGGAGCAAATCCACTTTGAGCCTTTGTTTGAATATGAAATGGTACTTATTTGCCCACCTCAACACCGCTTAAGCAGCCAAGCGACAATAAAAGCCTCCCAGTTGAGCCAAGAGACCATCATTAGTTACCCGGTAACGCCACAACGCTTAGACTTATATCGTTACATTCTTCAGCCCAGCCAAGTAGCCGTAAAACAATGGAAACACGCCGATAACCCAGCCATGTTACTGCAAATGGTCGCAGCAGGAATGGGAGTGGCAGCGATGCCTTATTGGGCTGTAGAACATTATGCGCAGCAACAATTTGTGCACTTATTGTCATTTGAACAAGCCTTATGGCGTCCCATGTACGCAGCGTTTAGTAAAAACGCTCAATCAAGTACAGTGCTAAAAGATTTTGTTGAACTTATTTTACAACAAGCACTCAGCCAACTAAAAGGCAGCAGAGCACTAAGCTTTAAGCATAAATAAAGCGTCAATTTGATTTGACGGATCCGCCAAAAAGAGTTTACTTTTAATAACATAAGGAAAGCTCCCCAGCTCGTATTTTAACTTTTTGGCATAGGTTTTTGCGATGGTGTCTGACTGGTCTCCAGCAGAGTTTACAGAAAGAAAAATGAGCCTTGTCATGCATTTGGCAGGTTTCATTCCTAGTGCTTATTTTTCAATTACTCATTTAGTTAATGGGGTATTTTGGTACGGCTTAGTGGTACTACCCTGCGCCTTGGCCATTTTAGTTTCGCTATTCTTCTTATTCACCAAACCCGAATCCAACCATTACAAAACTGCCGACGTATGGTTCTTATTGCTAGCCATTCCCCCGGTTTTATTAGCACTGACTCAACCCAATATGCATGGCGAGTTTTTTGTTCCCGCATTAATTTTGGCCTGCTTTATCCACTTACCACTGCAAATGGCAGAGCGCCTTGTATTGGCTGTAAGCATTCTGGCAATAATTCTTGGTGTTCATCACTTAGGTGTTCATCAAGGTATACGTTTTAGTATTGGCGTAGTGGCTTCACACATCTTTGCATGGGGCTTGGCGCGGGTACTGGTAAAACAAAATAACGAACTCAAAGAACTCGCTTTTAAAGACTCCCTAACACGTTGCTATAACCGTAGAGCCTTGTTTGATGAACTGCTAAAAGCTACCCAACAACATAAACGCAGTGGCATAAAAGCTAGCATTATCCTTTTAGATTTAGACCATTTTAAAGCCATTAATGATCAACATGGCCATAATGTAGGCGATCAAATACTGGTGTGGTTTACCCACTTTTTGCAACAAAACACCCGCGTTAACGACCGAGTATTTCGCTATGGAGGCGAAGAGTTTCTTATCATGTTGCATGATGCAGACTTTGATACTGCCTACCAAACTAGCGAGAAGCTAGTAGCTAAAATTTCTAGTTTATTGGCGCCTAACCAACTGTCGATTAGCTTTAGTGCAGGCATAGCTAGCATCAAAGAAAGTGAGAGTATTGATGATTGGATTGAAAGGGCAGACCAAGGTTTATATCAAGCCAAGCAAGCGGGGAGAAAGCAAACTTGGCCCAGTCAATTTGAGCGTGTAGAAACCAGCTCACCAAAACAGCCTATTTAAACACGTCGTTTAAATAGGCTAATAACGACTAACGTTAGTTTATAACTATAATTTTATTAACTGATCTTGCTAAAGCGATAAGACTGGATCATTTTCTCTTCACTACCTTGCTGTGAGTAGGTTTCAACAATCCATAGCTGCGGGCTCACCACTCGTAACTCCATGCGCATATTAGCTGTACTAACTTGGCTCAAAGGATAGTAGCTAAAACGATTCATAGCCGCTTGAAATTCCCCAGCATACACAACATCGTTCTCAAGATTTGACGCGCTCACACTTAACTGATGTCCCTGTTGCAGGTTATAACTTATCGTTGTACTAGCTTGTAATTCTAGCTGTTCACCTGCAACTTCTAGCTGCTCTAGCTCTACCGTAGCAGCGTCACTTTCCATCATTTTACCGCGAGCAAGCCCCTGCGCTTCGATGGTGCTACCATCAGGCTGAATCGCCCAAACGTTTACCTGCCATTGACCCAGCAATTTGTTCAAATGCTCACCTTGATTAGCCGTTGCATTGTCACCATTCATAATCACTGTGTTTGGTTGGGAGATGGCTTCTGCAGTTACGCCGGTTCGACGATTCTCTTGGCTATTCTCGTAATCGCGCATTGCACCACTAGCCCCACCAGCAGCAGCACCAACAGCAGCACCTTTCACCGCCAACTCTGCATCTCCAGTAACCGCGCCCATAACCAAACCTACAACGGCTCCACCTACTGCACCGGTTTTCATTCCTTGGTTAGGATCTGGCTCACCATCCGTTGAGGCACAGCCAGCAAGCATGCTGCTTGCAAGTAAAACGACACTAATAGAGGTTCCGACTTTGTTCATTCAAGATTCTCGTGGTTGCTAAATAATCGGTCGCTAAGATAAATCAAAGCACCAGTTAGCATCAGAGCATGTTAAAAATATTTTTTTATAATCAATGCCTAGCGAGCCCCTTTGGGCGATTCAACAAGTGCTGCTAAAATAAAGCACATAATAACAATTACTTGATAACTCTATATGGCTAACTACAAGAGCATTGCCGACTACTTGCAGCAAAAACGTAACCAAGCAAACCTAACCCAAGAACAGCTTTGCCAAGTATTAGCGGCCTTTAGCCCAGAATTTAGTGAGCTTGATGCCTTGGCGGTGAGCCGTTGGGAGCGGGGCAAAGTAGAGCCGAGTTTAAATCGGCAATTGGAAATTATTCGCTACTTTGGTGATGAAGCTTATAAAATTTTCACTTCCAGTAGCTTTAGCTCGAAAAACCTTCCCAGCAACCAAGCGATGAATAAAGTCCTTGAAGCTCGAGCCAAGTTTAAACACTACTTAGGTGCTCACCCTTACCTGCCGCAGAGTGAAGAGAGTTTTGAACAAATTACTCCGCCCCATCCCCTTACTCAATACAGTGCACAACACCTAAGCAATTACATTGATAACCTCACCTTTGGCTATGAGCAGTGGGACAGCGCTTGGCTCGAGACGCTTCAAAACCATCTCGCTGCAGAGGTAAGTTACTATTTCTACCTCGGTCAACTCGCTGGGCATTGTTTTGCTCTCAAGATAAAACAGCCCTACTTTGAGAAGCTACTAGACAAGAGCTTAGATGAAACCGATATATGCGAAGAAATGCTAGCCAGCAACAATGAACCGGCCAGCTTATATATTTACTCCATTTACACAGGGCGAGTAAACGCCATCACTCAAGTTTATGAAAACTTGTTTAAAGCCTTTATTATGAATAAGTCGTTAAGTTATATAGGCATTAGAATTCGCCGCGACATTGCTTTTGTGATGTTAGAAAACGTACCACACTCCATCGAAGCAATAGGCCCACCAAGTGACAACCGCAATGTAGGTATCAAACATAGAGGTAAGCGCTATCAGTACGTAACTTGTAGGATAGAACGGCAAGCGCTATTTAATTCACCGGTATTTTTAAATATCTTGAGAAGTGATTAAGGAGTTCTGAAGAGGCTATTGAATAGCTAAGCTCTCTTGCTCTTTGCGCCACAAACGATGTCCACAGGCTAGACAAACACACTCACGGCGGTGATCCATCAGGCTTTCCAAACCATACTCCCACGTTTGGTCGCTATCGCAATGGATACAACGAATCGTATTAGCATCTTCAGTTTTTTCAGGGTAACGAGTCTGATAGTCGTTTAGCGTGGGTAAACGAGCCCACACTCTTTGACTACTATCGCGGCGATTAAAAAACAGCACTACCGCACCCAGTAATATTAGTAACAGCTGAAACACACCACCTGCCTTGGTTTTTTTTAAGCTTAAGTTCTTAATACCGAACCCAATTTCTGCAACAGATCCTTGCTTAGAAAACATTTGAAATCAACCTACTTGTTAACAAAACCACCATTAACAGCGAAATGCCTGCGGCACAGCTGTTACATATTGTTTACGTTTCCATAACTGCGCATACTACAAGAACTTTGTTACGCTAAAACGACGTGACATGGTAATTTGCCACTTACCGCGTATATACTTATGCCCAGATTTTACAGGGCGCAGAAGGTAACAATAAGCTAATGAATAAGCTAGTAAAATTCTTCTCTATTACTCTTTCTATTTGCTGTTTGCTAGCAGCAGGAGCAATATTGAGCTTGCCGCATCTGCCAGATACCCCTCTAGGAATATCCATAAGCTATTTAAGCCTATTCTCTCCGCGCTGGTGGGCGATTTTACTGGCCCTTACGCCGATTTTGTTTATCCGCCAGCTAGGCAAATGGCAGTACCTAAGCTGGGCACTCTGCGCGGTGGTGTTTGTACAGTTTCAAGATCTTCAGCTTAAGTTGCCTCAGCGGCAAGCTAGCGCCATCACCATTTTGTCTTTAAACAACGGCAATGGCGCAAGCTCACCGCAAATTCACCAGTTGGTGGCGGAGCTAAAACCCGACATTGTGTTCATGCAGGAATCAAAGCCTGAGCGGGTGCAGCAAGTCTTTGACGATAGTTGGTATAGCCACTGCGACCACCTTTGCACCGTAAGCAGAACGCCAATTGAACATCAAGGCAGTTTATCGCGTGAAACCTTTGGTGGCTTTGGTAAATTTGCGGTGTTTTATCACACCACGATTGACGGAAAAGAACTGAGTATAGCCAATATCCATATGGACACACCAAGGCCAACCATTAACGCCTTAATCCATGGTAGTTTTGAGCCTGAAGCATTCAATAACTTGCACTTTGCTCGCAACATGCAAGCCTCTTTGGTGGCGTCTTGGGCTAAGCAGCAAACCAGCTATATAGCTGCTGGAGACTTTAATATGACGGTCCAAGAAAATCTTTATCAACGGCATTTAGCTGGTCTAAACAATGGCATTGACCTAGTAGGCAGCGGAGTTAATTACACTAAATACACGTCATGGCACGGCGCAAGAATAGACCACGTATTAGCTTCAGAAGATCTTAGTTTTGCCAGCGCCAGGGTTCTTGATTCAGTAGGCGGCGATCACCGCCCAATCACTGCAAGTTTAGCGCTACCTTAACAGGCTTTAGGCAGCTTTTTGCGGCTTGCCGTTTGTCGAACACCGCGCCGCAGACCATCTATTGCCAATAACACTAAGGCAAAAATGATCAAAATATAAGTTGGCCACTGCTCAGGGCTTAAACGTTCACCAAGTAACCAACCCACGCTAAATACCAATACAGGTTCTAAATAACCCATCAAGCCAAACAAACTTAGAGGCAAATAGTTAGAAGCAAGTAAAAACAGTAACATAGGAATGGTACCCGCTACCCCCAGTCCGAAGTAATACAGCCAAGGGGCATAGTTGTACAGATTCGAGAGCTGGCTTTGCGCTTCGCTCACGCCATCCCCCATTAGCAAATAAGCGCACGCAAGCGGCAGTAGCATTAAGTTATCAATAGTAAAAGCAATATGGCTTGGCAAGGGATACTTGCGCCGCAACATAAAATACAAGGGATAACCCAAGGCCACCAACAGCACTATCCACGACAATCCATCAGCCATTACGTAAGCGTAAGCAACTCCTACAGCTGCAACTGTTACAGACACCCATTGCAGGCTACTAAGCTGCTCTTTATAAACAAACCGTCCCACTAATACCAATACCAAGGGCAACGAAAAATAACCCAGCGCAACCGGCAGCGTCTGGCCGTTGGCTGGCGCCCAAATAAACAACCAAAACTGCAAGCCAACTAATACAGCAGCCAGCATCAAGCGTGGCCAAGCTCGCCAATTAGCCATGTGCCGAATGAGTAAAGGTAGTTGCTTGAAACAAGCTAACCCCACAAACATTAGCAAACAGCTCCACACAATACGCTGAGCTGCTAGCCAGTTGCCGCTGTTTTCATTTAAAGGAAACTGATGGATATACCAAGGAAGAAAAGCAAACATGCACGAAGCCATTACCGAGCAAGCTAAACCAAAATAAAGACGGGAAGAATGAGAGGAAACTAGCGCCACAGCAGCCACTTAATCAATGAGTTAAACCCTGATTAAGCAGCAATTATGCTATGGCTGCAAGTTATTTGCGCAATTTTTAACTAGTGTAAAAGCTTGGTACTAGATGATTGAGCTGATACTTGATGGAATTGTGCTGTGGCAGCCATAGCTTGCCATTGGCTTTGCATTTTTTGATATGGGCTTAGGCCATTTTGACGCTGAGCGTAATCGTTTAGAATTACTCCCCAACGAAACTCATCCATTTGCTGGCTAGGTACTTTTCCTTCGCGTTTAGCCATTACTTGAATCAAATTTTTAAGCTTATCTAGCTGCGGCGCTACGGGATGGTTTACCCCATCGGTAACCAATACATTCTGAAAATCAGCCAACATATTCTTTTTCAAGGCTTCAATTTCTTCATCCTGTAAATCGGCTACGGCAATGGCCTCGGTCAATAAACGTAGCTGCCAAACTCGAGAAAAGTTTTGGTAATCACGCTTATTTAAATCAAAAAATAGCATTACGTAGCCACTGTTACGCTCCAGTACTGCTAAGCATTCGTGTGAATCTACAGCAAATGCGTGAGCACTCCAGCTATGACGAACAGAGGCGTTTTCAAGGGAAGGTAACTCGCGAGGAAGCCAAGCTTGCACATCGTTACTGATCTGAATTTCTATCATAATTTGCTCATTACTGATTCTAATAATCTTCAATGAGCAAAAACGATGCCAGCAAATAGCGTCAAATATTTGCTGGCTAGATGAACCCGACTATTTTAGCTCCAGCAAGACCTCACTTAAGGAGGCGCGAACCTTGTGTCCCAAGCGCTTGAGCTCGTCACTAGGTTGAATAAGATCCGGGATCTGATAGACCTGCATACCTGCTGCTACTGCAGCTCTAACTCCGTTTTCTGAGTCTTCAAAGGCTAAACACTTACTGGCGTCAATATTTAGCGACTTGGCGGCTTTTAAGAAAATTTCTGGGTGCGGTTTACTATTATTCACCTGACACCCGGTAGAAACACTCTCAAAAAAATGCAGTAAGTCTGCGTTGCCTAACTTAGCTTCAGCAGTAGGTTTACCCGAAGAAGTGGCAACGGCTAATGGAATGCCTTGGCTTGTTAACCACTGCAGCAAATCTACCACACCTTGCTTAATCGGTAATGCTTGATCAACAGCCAAGGCGTGATACTTATCCAACCAACAATCACGCAGTCTTGGATAATCCAAGCCCTCGCCGTATCCTTCACAAATGGTCTTTTTTATTTGCTCGGCATTGGTGCCAATACAGCTAAGGTAAACCTGTTCTTTAAACGCTAAACCTAGCTCACTACAAGCTTGAGAAAAGGTATCGTAAGACACTTGCTCACTGTCGAGCAGCAAGCCGTCCATATCAAACACAGCAGCGCTAAAATGCATACAACTCTCCAGTAAAAACTAAGCCACTTAACTCACACTAAGCGGCTTACATATTAAAAGAATAAATGGGCCATTACCGCAATTATCGGCAAGGTGACCAAGGTACGAATCAGGAAGATAGCAAACAATTGCCACAGCTTAACTGGCAACTGGCTACCCATAATAATCGCGCCTACTTCCGACAAATAAATCAGCTGAGTTACCGATACCGCAGCGATAACAAAACGGGTTATATCGGCTTCAATAGACGCAGCAAGAATTGACGGAATAAACATATCGGCAAAACCTACCACTAAGGTTTCCGACGCTCTGGCGGCCTCTGGAAGCTGCAATAGCTCTAGCAAAGGAATGAATGGCTTACCTAAAAAACTAAAAATGGGAGTGTATTCCGCTACCACTAAGGCTACCGAGCCCACCGCCATAATTACCGGCAATACACCCAGCACCATGTCCAGTACATTATGCACACCTTGCTTAGCTAGTTGTTTAGGGTGACTCGCTCGACCAGCTTGAACAAGTGCCAGCTGCCAAGCCCATGTGATGGTGTTGTAACCAGCAGGAATAACTTCGTCATCTTGCTTGCGCTCACTACCATCAATAAATTGATCTTTAAAACCAGAAAGCGGTGGCAAGCGCGGCACAATAACCGCTGCAGCAAGACCCGCAATACACACAGTAAGATAGAAAGGTGCAAACATATGCTCAAGGTTAACTTGCGCTAATACTACCAAACTAAAGGTAATAGACACCGCAGAAAAGGTGGTGGCAATTACTACGCCTTCTCGCTGGGTATAGTGTTTATCTTCATACTGCTTGTTGGTTAGCAAAATCCCTACGCTACCGTCACCTAACCAAGACGCCATTGAATCTACTGCACTGCGACCTGGTAAACCGAATAGAGGACGCATGATTTTGCTCAGCAAAGTGCCTACAAATTCTAACAAGCCAAAATTAAGCAAGAGGGGTAATAACAAACCAGCAAAAATGAACACGCTAAGTAAGGTAGGCAGTAAGTCACCTAAAATGAGACCGCCAGTATCACCCGACCAAATAGCTTGAGGCCCCAATTCAAAAGCGCATACCAGCACCAGAACCCAACCCAACATTCTTACCACATACCAAGGTAGAGAAACCTGAAACAATGACGTTAGCAAGGCATTTTTGCCAAGCCAATTTGGCTTAGCAATTAGTGTATAAGTAGACATTAGGGCACTAAGGGTGATCAAACCAACCACCAGCCACAAGGCGCTATCACCTAAAGCCGCCACCAAGCTTTTTGCCATAATCGCCACCGGAATGGTAAACGAGCCATCGTAAGGCAACGGCAACATAAACAGGAAAATGCCCAATAATGAAGGTAATACAAACTTCCAAGCAGAACCTACTGCAGGATGGTTTGTTGGGGCATTAGGCATAGATGCTGGCTTGGCGTCTCGCATATAAAATCACTCTATTTGGTATATTCTGTAGTTATATTCACTAAGCATGAATAGATTTTCGCGCAAGAATACAAGCAAAAAACCAGCTAATCAAGATTTTTAATCTACTAAAAGTCAAAACCAAAACATCATTAACTAGTTATCTTGATCATTATCAAAACTTACTACTAGCCAGTCAGTAATAAATTCTTAAACTGCGACGAGCTTATTAGCTTACTTTTAAAAATCTTCGCCACGGTAACGATACTCCGCTAACTGTGCAGCGGCCAAATAGTGCTTAATAAATAACTGCTTAGCACTGCTATTGTAGTGAAAGCGTACCGTGGTGCTGGTTTGCCATCGGCTATCTTGCGCCCTGCGCCATAACACTTGGTCACCTTCCAGCTGGCAATAGTAGCTGTGGTTTTGCCCATTGTGCCTCACTCGCATTTGCATGAGCGACTGAGCGCTGCGGTAATTATCGACCATTTTTACGTCCACGCCTTGCAAACTGGCTATCGCAGCTTGGCAAACCTGCTCAGGCTTAAAACCTCCCAAGTTTGGTTTAGCCAATACAAAGCCAATAAACGTAGGCCACAACACCAGAGCTAAAAAAAGCTTCTTCAAGCTAGTACCACCTTATCTATGAATGCCTTTAACAAACCATTGCTATGAGGCGTCTCTTGCGCGGCTGTTAACACTTGCTGCAAATGATTATCCCCTTGAGTGTAATGCTCACGAAACTGGCTTAAACGTTGAACTAAGATACTGCGATTTACCTCAGGGTGAAACTGGCTCGCCCAAAAAGGTGCTGATGATACTTTTAACGCGTGCACACAGTGTTTTGTAAACGCTAAGGAAACACAGCCTTCAGGCAGACTTAAGGCACTATCTCGATGAACAGATACCGCCATAAAAGGATTGGGCAAACTACCAAACAATACATCCTCTTGAGCGTATTCACTGAGTGAAATAGCTAAGGTGCCCATTTCAAAGTCACGCGCTTGATGAACAATCTTGCCACCCAAAGCCAGCACCGCAAGTTGAAAACCAAAACAAGAAGCAAATGTGGGTAACTGTTGCTCAATACAGCGCAACAGTAGCTGCTGAATGGCTCTAACAAAAGGGTAGGCCTCCGGATCAAGCACACTGGCTTCGCTGGAACCTCCAACCAACACCGCATCTATGCCCTGCAAGGCGTAATCGCTACAATCAGGCGTATCAAAAACATTGAGAATTCTAAACTGCTCTACCGCTACGCCGCAAAAGTGGCTAAAACTGGCTAATTCCTCGATGCGGGTATCGGTATCATCGCGGATCTGAATTAACAGAATAGTTAGTTGCTCACGTGACAGTTGCATAATTACCACTTAATATACTGATTAATAAGCTATAAAAACTCAGTCTTTGCCCCAGAACTACAAGGAGCCTAGGTGTTACTCAAGCTTTTATCGTTACTTATTCTTAGTTTTATTGCCCTCAGCTCGATACTGTTTTTCTTTATCGCCTGCATTATTTATGCGCTCACAGCAGCATTTGATAAGCGCCGACTATGGTTACACTACTTCACCTGCGCCTGGGCTAGTCTGTATTTAATCATAGTGCCTCATTGGCAAGTACGGCGTTTGGGTTTGCAGCATATCGATAAAAAACAAGCTTATGTCATCGTATCCAATCATCAATCTGGATTAGATATTTTGTTGTCCTTTGCCCTTTTCATTCCCTTTAAATGGGTCTCAAAAATCGAGATGTTTAAAGTGCCATTTGTTGGTTGGAACATGTGGCTTAATCAATACATTGGACTTAAACGCGGTGATAAACACAGCATCAAGAATATGCTCCAGCAAGCCGAAAAACACCTTAAACAAGGTAGCTCGGTATATTTATTTCCTGAAGGAAGCCGCTCTGCCGACGGCAAGCTAAAACCTTTTAAACTAGGTGCGTTTTCTTTAGCAAAACACGCAGAAGTAGCGATATTGCCTATTGCGATTCACGGCACTGCCGAAGCCTTACCTAAAAAAAGCTTACAGCTTACAGGCCATCACCCTATTTACATTCAGGTGCTACCCGCTATATCGGCTCAGCAAGTGGCACAAATGGATGAACAATCTTTGGCGTCACATACTCAGCAGATAATAGCTAAAGCCTTAACGCAAACACCATCGACTTAGCTGCAAAATTTGCTTATTTACGCTAGGCTTAGGCTAAAGTACCCCGAATAAACAGGAACCCTGACATGCACGAGCGTCGCCAATTTTTGCGAGTTCTTTTTGACCGCCCCGCCTACCTAAACCATGGGGAGCAATCTTGGTCATGCCAACTGTTGGATTTATCGTTACAAGGTGCCTTGGTGACCTTGCCAAATGACTGGGACGAAGAGCTCACTCAGCTAACCTTAAGTTTTAGCCTGAGTGATGTTGCAGTAGAAGAACTTAGCATCACCATGGATGTAGAAGTTAAACACACACGCAATCAGCAAATCGGTTTACGTTGTTTGCACATTGATATCGAAAGCGCCAGCCACCTAAAACGACTAATTGAATTAAACCTAGGTGATGACGACTTATTGCATCGCGAGTTAGAGCACTTAGTTGACCAACAGCAAGAAGCGGATTAAACCGCTTCTAAAGCTTCTGCCAACTTACTTACGGCAATCACCTCAAGCCCTGCTATTGCTTGCTTAGGTCGATTGCCCAAAGGCACTATCGCTCGCTTAAAGCCGTGTTTAGCGGCTTCGTTCAAACGTTCTTGACCATTGCTTACGGGGCGTATCTCTCCCGATAAGCCTACTTCACCAAATACCACCAACTCTTGCGGTAATATTTGATTTCTAAAGCTAGAGACCATGGCCACCAATAAAGCTAAATCGGCGCCAGTTTCAGCGACTCTTACACCACCCACCACGTTGGTAAATACGTCTTGATCAGACATTTGCACACCTGCATGGCGATGCATTACCGCAAGCAGCATCGCCAAACGGTTTTGCTCAAGGCCTACAGCTACTCGCCTAGGATTCGCCATTTGGCTGTAATCAACCAATGCTTGGATCTCGACCAATAGCGGACGGGTACCTTCCCACACTACCATCACGACCGAACCTGGCGCTGCTTCTTGCCCGCGCGAAAGGAAAATGGCCGAAGGGTTAGACACTTCTCGCATGCCCTGTTCGGTCATGGCAAATACACCCAGCTCGTTAATCGCACCAAAACGGTTTTTGTTACCACGCAAGGTACGAAAGCGGCCATCGGCATCACCTTCTAGCATGATCGAACAATCAATGCAGTGCTCCAGAACTTTAGGCCCAGCTAACGAGCCATCCTTGGTTACATGGCCCACCATAAACATGGCTATATTATGTTGCTTGGCAAAACGGGTTAACCAAGCCGCACTTTCTCGCACTTGGCTAACACCACCTGGTGCTGATTGAATATCAGCCATGTGCATTACCTGAATAGAGTCAATCACCATCATCTTTGGTTTAACTTCCAAAGCCACCTGGCCAATTTGCTCAACGCTGGTTTCGGCCAGTAACTTTAGCTTGTCTTTAGGCAAACCTAAGCGCTGCGCGCGCAAAGCGATTTGTTGCAAGGATTCCTCACCCGTTACGTATAAGGTGTCCATGGTTTGCGCTAAGCCACACATGGTTTGTAACAACAAGGTACTTTTACCTGCGCCGGGGCTACCACCAATCAAAATGGCGCTACCAGGCACTACACCGCCGCCTAGAACCCGGTCAAATTCTTTAAAGCCGGTGGAAAAACGCGGTAACTCGGCTAGGTCAATGCTCTCTAGGGTTTGGACTTTGCCTGCGGTACTGCCGGCATAACCGGTGAAACGGTCATTACGTGAAGGTGCAGCACTCAAACGTACTTCGCTAATGGTATTCCACGCTTTACATTCACCACATTGTCCCTGCCAACGAGGGAAATCGGCACCACAGTCGTTACATACATAGGCCGTTTTCGCTTTTGCCATTAACCCTCCAAGCGGTCACATAATGCTAAAATAGTGTTAAAAGTACTTGCCTTGAATCTCTCTCAAGGCACAATCTTTGCTTTGATCTTGAAGATTGTAAAGATTGAGACAGAGTTTTGACAGTAAAACCAATGATTAAGGATTAATACCCAGCAACATGTCGGAAAGCAAGCACTACGCCTTAATAGAACGATTACTACCATTATTGGGAAGCAGCGACTTTAACCAAGTATTTAAGCGCGCAACTCAAGACCTTCCTAATAATGAAAGTTTCTTGCTCAAAATGGAAATGAATCGTCTATCCGCGCCTTGCCAACGATTGGTAGATCTTCGAGGAAAAGTAGACGGCGAATGCCAAGAGTTTCACTACCAAGGTAAAACCCACTACCTCGATGACATCGCCATTAAGGTATTTAAACAGCAGCTCAAGCTCTATAAACAACAATACACACTAGGCATATACGAGAAACTGCAAACCACCGAGAACAACTTCAAGGTGATGCAGAAGAAAAATATTAGCCCGCAAGAGGCCGCTGCACGGCGCCCCAAAAATATCATCGCTCGCGCCGTGCGTTTAGGCCACTATATCGGCAGAAGTGAAGAGCGCATGCACCTCACTGCACCACTGCGAATGGCGGGTGTAGACGGTGCGCTATTTGATGCGAAAACCTCCAACATGTCGGTATCAGGCCTGCGTGCTAAGGTCGATAGCCAACGAGAATTCTCTGTAGACGAACATTACTTCGTGTATTTCACCGGCTTAGAAAAAGAGTTTGTAAACCGCGTATTAAGCGCTGGCACCGAATATAAAGTGGTCGGAATCGACCGCAAGGGTCAGCAGCAATGGGTAAGAATGATCGTGGTTGACCCAAGCGAAGAGTTTAATAACTTCTTCAAAAACTTTTTACGCTCCTATCGCGGGCGTTACAAAGTAGACGTCGACAACATTACAGCAGCAGTTATCACCAAAGGTTATGAACAATACTTAATGCCGCGTTTAAGCAGCGTGCCTTTGTATTTTAGCGGCCAAACGCCAGCAAGCCTGCGTTATGCCTTAGCGACGCAGAATAATCTCGACCTGCTTTCTTATTGGCGCGATGAAACTAACCACAGTCATTTATCTCAACTGTTTCATCCACCAAGGATGATGCGCTACCAAGCCTTAAGCAGTGGTGAAAGCCTGATCTATTGCTTTACTCATACTGCGAACAATCGCTTATTTTTCTACTCAGCCAGCAGCGAAGAGCTTGCAGAGCATCCAGAACTGCGCGATCTTTATTTCGCCTTTGGCTGCCGTAAACCCAGCTGGAAGGTATTCAAGTTTCAGTATCAACCTGCGCAAGCCAGCGATGCAGAGGTAAGCTCTCCTTTACCCAAAAAAGATTCGCCAATTGAACGAGAGCGTGTCGCCAAGGCTTTAGATGGATTAAGCATGGTTGGCTTGTTAAGTGATGTCACCAACCAGCATATCGATGAAAGCTACCAGCAAAATTACCCCTTGGACGGTAACCCCAACAAGTTGTCGCTGTTTAACCAGAGCAAGCAACCAATCAGCAAGTTTGAACAGGTAAATTACAAGTATTTGCAGCTGCGTAAAGAAAATCGCTACCAATACCGCTCCTTAATAGAAGTGGAACATCAGGGTAGCAACGAAACCGGCTGGACCAGCGATTTCTCCATCAGCGGAATGAAAGTAGAAGTAGAAACGCCACTAGAGTATAGCGTTGGAGACACAGTTTATCTGGCGCTACCTCAGTTTCAAAAACTGGTTAAAAGTTTCGAGCTGTCTCATTTAGCCTATGAGGTCACCAACTGTAATAACAGCCACACCATTTACAACTTAAAAGTCATCGAAGTAAAAGGCCAACAACACCAAGGCAGTGCCTTTTTCAAACAGCTTATTGACAATAATTTAGATAAGTTGCCAACGCTTCCCGAAGGCAAAGCCATTGCAGGTTTGTCCGATGCATTAAGACAAATCTTCTGTGCGCCACTATTTTGCCGTGCCATGTTCATCCATAAAGTGCCTGGCGCTTTAGAGGTTAAGTGTGTGAATTACGGTACCTTTGCCCAAGCAAGCGATAACTGGTTAAACATTGATAGCAGTGCCCATACTGCCGACTTAAGTAAGTTTCTAGCCAGCGAAAACCTCGCGTCATTTCTCGCCACTCAATTGCGTAGTCATGCGCCTAGTGATAACCCAGAACACATTGAAGTGATCACCGTAACGGCTAGAAAGAACGACCAGTTATTATCGGTACGTTGCAGCAGCAATTTTAACTCTGTTCAGCAATTACGTGAGTTTGTTAGCCTAAGTTTAGGCCGCGGCAAGGTGCATGCCTTTAACCTGCAGTTATCACGGGTTGGTCGACCTGATACCGAATATATTCAACGCGAACTCGATTACATTAGCCATTATGCGATTCACCGCGCTAAGCAGTTAGAAGACGAGCTGTGGAGTGTTGCAGGGGTAATAGAAGTGACGGATGTAACCGAAGAGTTGATGCAGCGCTTTAACTTAAGCACTGCACCCCAGCCTTTAAAACTAAGCAGCTAGCATTTTAGCGGCGCGAAGAATACACGCCGCGCCGTCTAAATCACTGTGTTTAATCGACATCTGCGCTTGTTGCTGCACCAGAGGCTTAGCATGAATGGCTACCCCAAAATCGGCCGCTGCTAGCATTTTTAGATCGTTTGCTCCATCACCAATCGCCATAGTTTGGCTGGCAGCATACTGCTGTTTAAGCTGCATCAAAATATCGGCTTTTGCCTGAGCATCAACCACCGGACCTAATACTTGGCCAGTTAAAGTGTCGTTTTCAATTTCTAGAACATTGGCTTGCACGTGGTCAAAACCTAAGTCTTGCTGCAAACGCTCAGCGAAATAAGTAAAGCCGCCCGAGGCAATCGCTACTTTCCAACCAGCAGAGTGGATGGTGTCAATTAAACATTGCAAGCCAGGCATTAGCGGCATGTTATCAGCTACCTGCTTTAAGATGCTTTGTGGCGCATCTTTTAACAGCGCTACTCGGCTACGTAGGCTTTGTTCAAAGTCTAGCTCCCCGCGCATTGCTGCTGCCGTAACAGCGCTCACTTGTTCGCCAATATCGGCCAATACCGCAATCTCATCGATACATTCAATTTGAATAGTGGTGGAATCCATATCCATCAACACTACGCCTGGTTGGCTTAAATCTGGTAGCTGATCTAGTACCACCAAATCAAAATTAAACTCAAGCCCCGCCAGCTTCTCCTTGCACCATTGGCTATCAGCTTGGCTTTGCAACAATACGCAAATGTTGCCCGCTTCTGGCATTAGCCCGCAAAAGTTCAAGGCAGTTGACTCATCAACCAAGGGACGCAATACAGCAAAGTCTGGTATCAGTAGTTCTTTGGCCCAAACCAAGATATAGGCACCGGTTAAAGCTTCCCGAGTTTCAACCAGCCCTTGTTCAGGACAAACCCGGTAGGGAAACTGCTTTAAAGCCACAGACCATTGGCTTAAAGATTGCGGTAAGCTTTCAAGACTATGTGGAGATTGCAAAACGAGATCCTTGTTTCTAAAAATTGCGGCGCATCAAGATAGCGTATTGCTTTTTGGTTTGGCAAGCACCTACAATGGCTTTAAGCATAAAAAAGAGGTTCGTGTGGCCAAATCTGCAGTAAGACGCTATCGAATTATTCAATTCACCCAATTGCTTCTCGCCATTGCGTGTTGTGTTTGGGTACTTTATTACTATGTGACCCTAAAGCACAATGGTGAGCAGTTAATTGAAAATCAAACCGAGAAACTGGCTCGCTCTCTTACCTCGTTAGCAGCCTTAAATGCAGCGGGTTATATTGGTGAAAATAGCCAAGCTGAGCTGAGCGAATTGGTTAATGCCTTAGTCAAAGAACATTTTGTAAAGGATGCCACCATCTATGACCATCAAGGTTTGCGTTTAGCCGAATCGCAACAAGCCTTACCGCTTTCACAGCTGTTACCTTTAGCTGGTCAAAGCCATACTCCCTTAGAGGGCTTAGGTCGTAGACCTTACATTGCAGAGATTAGAGGAGAACAAGGTGAAAGCCTAGGCTACTTGCGTATTACCCTAGAGCATACAACCCTACTAGCCGAAGCGAATACTTACATCACCAATGGCCAATCAAAAATCATGATTATGTTTTTGATGTCGATAAGCATTGGCTTTTTGTTAACACGGGTATTATCGAGGAAACGCCATCTTGCCACGCTGTTTAATATCAATAAGCGGGCTGAGCGAAAAGAAGCGAAAAAGGCTAAGAAACTTCTAGCAGACATTGCTGCTAGAAGCGATAACACTAAAGATAAAAGTCCAGCTTAAAGCAGCGACTCTAGGGTTAGAGTGATCATCTCGTTAAAGGTAGTTTGACGCTCTTCTGCGGTAGTTTGCTCACCACTGCGAATATGGTCAGAAATGGTTACAACACACAAAGCCGCTTTACCACACTCAGCGGCTACGCCGTATAAGCCTGCAGCTTCCATTTCTACCGCATAAACATTGTGTTTTTCCATTACGTCGAACATATCAGGCTCTGGCGAATAGAAAAGATCGGCTGAGAAGATGTTACCTACTTTAGCGTCAATGCCTTGTGCTTTAGCGCTATCTACCGCTGCGCGTAACAAATCATAATTAGCAATAGCGGCAAAGTCGTGGCCTTTAAAACGGCTACGGTTTACTTTTGAGTCGGTACAAGCGCCCATTGCAATCACTACATCGCGTAATTTGATGTCGTTGCTTACAGCACCGGCACTACCTACACGGATAATGTTCTCAACACCGTATTGGGTGTACAGCTCATGGGCGTAAATAGAACAGCTTGGAATACCCATGCCTGAACCCATTACCGATACACGCTTACCTTTATAAGTACCGGTGTAACCTAGCATGTTACGCACGCCAGTTACTTCAACTACGTCTTCCAAAAATGTCTCTGCAATGTGTTTTGCACGTAAGGGATCGCCCGGCATTAATACGGTTTCTGCAAAATCACCTGGTGCTGCATTGATATGTGGGGTTGCCATATAGTCTCCTAATTAAGTTTGTTCCAAGCAGCTAGCAACTTGCTGCTGCTCGTCATTGTTATTCTTGTAAAAAGCTAGTGCCGTACTCTAAAGCAGGCAGTTTCATGTAATCGGCGATGGTTTGGCCAATGTCGGCAAAGGTATCGCGTTTACCAACATTTCTAGCGGGTAAATTTTTGCCGTAGAAAATGACAGGAATATGTTCACGAGTATGATCACTGCCCGGCCAGGTTGGGTCACAACCGTGGTCTGCGGTCAGAATCACAATATCGTCCTCGCTAAGCTTATCCAGCAATTCAGGTAAACGTTTATCGAAATATTCCAGCGCAGCAGCATAACCTGGTACATCACGACGATGCCCATATGCTGAGTCAAAATCGACAAAGTTAGTGAAGATGATACTGTTGTCTACTTGGCGATCCATTTCACTCAAGGTTAAATCAAACAAGCCTTCTAGGCCGGTTGCTTTTACCTTGCGAGTAATACCTTGCTGGGCATAAATATCGGCAATTTTACCAATGCTCACTACCTCACCGCCAGCTTCTGCCATACGATCTAACAAGGTGGGCGCTGGCGGCAGTACCGATAAATCTCTGCGGTTACCGGTGCGGGCAAATTCTTTTGCGCTGTTACCCACAAATGGACGCGCAATCACTCGGCCAATGTTGTAAGGGTCCACTAGCTCACGAGCAATTTCACACAGCTCAAGCAAACGCTCTAAACCAAATGTTTCTTCATGAGCAGCGATTTGAAATACGCTGTCGGCAGAGGTGTAAAAAATCGGCTTACCGCTAGCCATATGTTCTTCACCTAAACGCTCCAGCACTTCGGTGCCCGATGCATGGCAATTACCAAGGTAGCCCGGTAAATCTGCACGCTTAACTAACTCGTCAAGCAAGCTTTGCGGAAAGCTATTTTCAGGCTCGCTAAAGTAACCCCAATCAAACAATACTGGTACGCCAGCAATTTCCCAGTGACCACTTGGCGTATCTTTACCGCTAGACATTTCGGCGGCATAACCATAGTTGCCAATAGGCTGGACCTGAGCGTCTAATCCTGGCGGAAAAACTCCACCACTTTCGCCGCAGGCTTGGCCCAAACCTAATCGATTTAGGTTAGGAATTGTTAGCGGGCCACTACGGCCTTTATCGGCATTTCCTAGGGCACACTGCTCGGCAATGTGCAGCATGGTATTAGCACCTTGATCGCCAAACTTTTCGGCATCATCACTGGCACCAATGCCAAAGGAATCTAGCATTAATATAATTGCACGTTTCATAGGGGTCTCCTTAACAAGGACCAATACGCTGATAAACAGGGTTTACATCGGCCTGCGCTGAGCTAGGTTCGTCGAGTTTAATCGCCTGTTGAATTTGTTTTGCCGCCGCTTGCCAAGCGTCTTCGTCGTTGGCATGCAGCATCAACAAGTTTTGTCCCTTGTCTACCACATCGCCTAACTCTACTAGTTCACTAATGCCCACGCTGTGATCAATGGCGGCTCCTGGCACACTTCTGCCGCCACCCAAGCCTACTACCGCCATGCCCAACTCTCGGCAGTCTAGTTGCTTAACCATGCCACTTTGTTTTGCAGTTACTGGCTTCACAACCTTAGCTTGAGGCAGGTAAAGCTCGCTGCGCTCAACAAAATCATTTGGCCCACCTAAAGCACTCACCATTTTGGCAAAACGCTCTAAAGCTGCACCAGAGCTAATGCTAGCGGCTAGTTTATCCTCAGCTTCTTGTTGAGAGCTGGCTAAACCGCTAGATAGCAGCATTTCACTAGCTAAAGCCTTTGTTACTTGATGTAAGCGATGCGCTGAAGTATCACCTTTTAAATAACGTAAGGTTTCAGCAATTTCTACCGCGTTACCGGCACTGGGTGCTAAAGGTTGGTTCATATCGGTTAGCAAGGCACAGCATTTAACACCCGCAGCATTAGCCACTTCTACAATGCTTTCGGCCAAGGCTTTCGACTGAGCAAAGTTAGGCATAAATGCGCCACTGCCAGCTTTTACATCCATCACTAATGCTTCTAGGCCCGAGGCAAGTTTTTTGCTCAAGATAGAAGCTGTAATTAACGGGATAGACTCTACCGTGGCAGTAACATCACGAATGCCATATAAGCGTTTGTCGGCCGGAGCCAACTCACCGGTTTGGCCAATAATCGCAATACCCACATCCTTCACAATGCTTTCAAACTGCTGCGATGTGGGGCTGATAGAGTAATTAGGAATAGCTTCTAATTTGTCTAAGGTACCGCCAGTGTGGCCTAATCCACGCCCCGAAATCATTGGAACATGGCCACCACATGCAGCGACCATTGGCCCCAAGAGTAACGACGTTAAATCACCCACACCACCAGTAGAGTGTTTATCCACTACAGGCCCAGGCAGATTAAGATGATCCCAGTTAAGCACTTGCCCTGAATCACGCATTGCACAGGTAAGCGCGGTAGCCTCGGTACCATTCATACTGTTGAAGTAAACCGCCATGGCAAAAGCGCCAATTTGGCTATCACTTAGTTGGCCGTTGGTAATACCGTCAACCATAAACTGGATTTCTTCCAGCGACAGCGCTTGGCCATCGCGTTTACGTCGAATAATTTCTTGGGGTAACAACATGAGCATTCCTTAACTCTTATCGAAGAATTAACTAATAACCAGCGCCAGCTTGAGCGTTCTCATCACCTGATATAGTGGCTTGCAATGCAGCCAATAAACTTGATGCACCAAAGCGGAAATGCGCTTGGCTTAACCAATCGTCGCCAAGTGTTTTAGTCGCAAGATCTAGGTAAATTTTCGCTTGTTCGGCGCTTTTAACTCCACCCGCGGCTTTAAAGCCACAATCTGGATTAAACTCTGCGATTGCTTTTAGCATGATTTCTGCTGCTTCTGGCGTTGCATTTACCGGCACTTTACCGGTAGAAGTTTTAATAAAATCTGCACCCGCTTTAATCGACAACTCACTGGCTTTAGCAATCAGTTCAGGGCTGTTTAATTCGCCACTTTCAATAATCACTTTTAGCTTTATCTCGCCACAGGCAGCTTTACAGGCTTTAACGAGATCAAAGCCCACTTGCTCATTGCCTGCCATTAAGGCGCGCCATGGGAATACAACGTCTACTTCGTCGGCGCCATAGGCTACAGCGGCCTTAGTTTCAGCTACAGCCAACTCCACATCATCTTCACCTAAAGGGAAGTTAGTCACAGTAGCAATTTTCACATCACTAGCATCGTGTTCGGCCAATACCTTACGAGCAAATGGAATGAAGCGTGGGTAAATACAAATAGCCGCAACTTGGCCTTGAGCCGATTTAGCTTGAGCACATAAAGCCGCCACACTCTCGCGAGTATCGTCATCGTTAAGAGTAGTGAGGTCCATTAAAGAAAGGGCTTGACGCGCCACAGCAGTAAGAGACTGAGACATAACTATTCCTCAAAGTTTAAGATTAAACCTAATGCCAGAGCAGCAATAGATTGAACTGAAATAGAGGCTTCTTGGCATATTGCCAAGAAGCCTTACTAGCTTATAGCAGGCTGAAGAAGAAACCAGCAAGTGCAGCACTCATTAAGTTAGCTAATGATGCAGCCGCTACAGCTTTAAGACCTAGGCGAGCAATATCACCACGGCGTGATGGCGCCATGCTACCTAAGCCACCTAATAAAATCGCAATTGATGATAGGTTAGCGAAACCACATAGTGCAAAAGTAACAATTACTTGAGTGTGCTCTGACAGTGTTTCGCGAATATCAACAAAGTTAATGTAAGCAACAAATTCGTTAACGATAAGCTTTTGACCAATAAAGCTACCTGCTTGAATGGCTTCAGCCCAAGGCACACCAATAATCCAAGCAACCGGTGCGAAAATGTAACCTAAAATAAGTTCAATGGTTAAGCCTTCAACACCAAACCAACCACCGATGCCACCAACCATGCCGTTTAGCAACGCAATCAAACCAATGAAGGCAAGTAGCATTGCACCTACGTTAAGCGCTAAGTGCAAACCGGTAGAAGCACCACTTGCTGCAGCGTCGATAACGTTAGCTGGGCGATCTTCTTCGGCTAAAGTAGCGTCCATATCTTGCTCAGAAGCATTAGTTTCAGGCTTGATGATTTTAGCCATCAATAGGCCACCAGGTGCTGCCATAAATGAAGCAGCAATCAAGTACTTAAGCTCTACACCTAAACCCGCGTAACCCGCTAATACAGAACCTGCAACCGAAGCCAAACCACCAACCATAATGGCAAATAACTCAGACTCGCTCATTTTTGGAATGAAAGGTTTAACCACAATTGGCGCTTCGGTTTGGCCAACAAAGATATTGGCAGTAGCAGACATAGACTCTGGGCGACTAGTGCCCAATGCTTTTTGTAGAGCACCACCAATTACCAAGATGATCTTCTGCATAATGCCAAGGTAGTAAAGTACCGCGATGAGTGAAGAGAAGAATACAATAATAGGCAATACACGAATGGCAAATACAAAGCCAACACCGTTACCAAACATTGCATCAGTGCCTAAGCCACCAAACAAAAAGTTAATACCCGCTTGGGCACTGTCAATCACCGATTGAACACCACCTGAAACAGCAGCTAGCACGTCTTGACCAAATGGAAGGTAAAGTACAAAGGCACCAAATCCAGCTTGGATAGCAAAAGCTCCCAAAACGGTACGTTTGTTAATTCGTTTTTTGTTATCGGAAAGCAAGAATGCAATCCCCAGTAGCGCGAGTACGCCGACCAAGCTCATTACTGTACTGTTCATACGTGTCCCTAATGTTTAATTATTTTTTTGTGAAACTTACATCGTTTCTATCTTCTTGCCACCAGCACAAGAAGCCTTCTACAACGTGTCTGTTTAGTATTCCATTACATTCAACTATCTGATCAGGTAACTACCTTAATGCCGGTTGAGCTGCAATGGATTCTACTGCCGGCGATCATACCTAGGGTTTTTGGCCTAAATGATAACTAGATCAAATCTAATCGACTTATTAGCCGTTTCAGAGACCTTACTTACCAAATGTGTTTATGCCATACTTCTTCCTAAGGCGACTATCGATTCACAACCTTACTAAGCAAACTATAGGAAATATCAAATCTTATACCTAAGCGATTAGCCAAGTTGCTTAACGAATTTGTTACGAAAAAAAACGTTCCAAGACATTTTGGTAGGCCATGCCTCCCAAATAGATACCCAAAATACCAATGATGCCCGATAGCACCGGTGGAGCAGGTAGTGGCAGTTTAATAGCACTAAAAACCACGCCAACCACCGCGCCAGTAATTAAGGCAATAATAACTTCGTACATTTTCTTTCGTCCTTTAAATACGTGGGAACTTGCTAAAGGCACAGCGTCATTGCTGTTTTGCCCCTCAGTTCATGGCTGGCAGTTTAAGTTTCTAAGTTGTTAAAAATCGTGAGACTGATCACGGGATAATAGTCAAAGATTAGTCAAACTAGAGTTAGTTACTAAATATGTTGAAAAGGAATACAAAGTGACAGCAGCACTTGAACCTGAAAAAGAACAAAAATTCGCCTACAGACAACGGTTTAACTGCTGTAAGAACTGCCGCTGTCCCAATTTTGGATTAACCGAAAGCTCAGACTATTTAGCCGAAAGTCATCAATTGGGTTATCCCGCCTTGCATTGCAAAGCGTGTGGTAGTTACCCACCTCTCGTTGACAGCCACAGCGTAAACTTGATTGTTGAAGAACGCACCAAACTACACTTAAGCAAAGCTCCCTGTGGTTGCAGCAACTGCGAACCAGGCTTCTTTCTAGGCCCAACTACCGGCGTTAAACGCTACGGAAAAACCGGTGCTAACAGCCAACGTTACCAATGCCGAAAGTGCCAAAGCGTCTTTACCCAAGTACACGTGAAAGGCAGTGAGCAACTGTGTCGTTTGTTCAATTCCTTAAGCTTAGGACACAGCCCACAGAAAATAATGCAGCAACTGAACATTGCGCCAAAAATCTATTACCAACTGCTACAGCGCCTATTTCACTGTTTACGGTTTTATTCGCGCCAGCAAGAGGTAATGGCTCTCAAACGCCAGTTTTTAGCGATTCATACCGAAAGCAATGTGCATGAGTTTTCCGAGCAAAAGCGCGTTTGGGCACTGTGCTCTAGCGAGGCGCAATCGGGTTACGTATTACTGCATACCCATAACCAAACGCAATTGCAGCTTAATGATTCGGTTTACTACCAGCAACAAGCGTCTACTAGGCTACCAGCACTGCAAGATAGCCCCATTGTAGAGGCCTTAAAGCGCCGTTATCAGCTTACTCTGAACCGTTATCACTTTGAAGATTTACACTACGGCCCCACCTCGCATCTGCGCGGTACTCAAATCATTCAACCGGCAATTTGTGCCTACGCACACTTTCAGCTTTTATCCGGATTTACCCACCAAGTTAAGCATTTTCACCACTATATAGAGCACGAAAGCAGTATCCGCGGTGCTGCTCTCATGAGCTGTGTTGAACAAATACGTGAAAAGTCCGCCGATGTGTATTACATCTATCAGCATCCTCGCACTCAATCAGATATGGGCGCTGCAGGTAACAAAGTAGGTTGGTGGAATGACCGCTGGTACCCAGCGCCTTTTGGTGCGTTTTGTGGCATTAGTTCAGGCCAGCAAGTCCCCGCTCCCATCGACTTACCTCGTCCGCAAGCTTGCCAGAACTTCTTTGTGCACCTTGAGCAAAACATGTCGAAGCAGCTAAAAAGCGCCAGCTCGGTTGACGCCTTATTTGAAATTAATCGCGCCCTATTTAACTACGTAATCACCGACCAAAACGGTGAGACTCCAGCCATGCGACTAGGCGCTAGTGAACAACCACTAAGTGGAACCACGTTAGTAAGTGCAGCCGTCGCCGCTGTTAATGCCGACCATATCGACAAATTTAAGGCATAAACCTGAGTAGGCTTGCTAACTAGCTTAAGTGTCTATGCGCCGGCAAAGCCATAGAGCTTTAAGATTCTAGCCTTAAAACTTGTAGGCTGTTGTCCCATAGGCGCTGCTCAAGCTCTTGAGGTGATTCGCTGCGCAGCGCTGCTAATTGCTCAAAAATAACTGAGAGATTAAGTGGCGTATTGTGCTGTTGTTGCATCTCAAACAAAGGCATATCTGGCGCGTCGGTTTCTAGCACCAAAGCATCTAGCGGTAGGCGTTTTAAGGCCTTGCGCGTTTTTTCTGAACGCGGCCAAGTAATGGTGCCGCCTACGCCAATTTTAAAACCCAAATCAACAAAGCGGCTAGCTTGTACATAGCTGCCACTAAAACCGTGAATAATCCCACCTTGGTCAAACTGAGCTTGTTTGAGTAGATGAGCAACGCGATCATGCAGTCGCACCGAATGGATAAGTAAGGGCAAAGCTTGTTTTTGTGCCGCCTTTATTTGCCAATTAAAGGCAAACTCTTGATGAGCGTTGGTTTCGGGGAAACGACCGTCTAAACCACACTCCCCCCAAGCACTTAGCCGCTCTCGATACTGTTGGACTATTTGGCCTAAAGCCTCTAGTTCGCCGAGCAATAACTCAGGTTCCCCCTGCAAGGCATTTTTATCTAAAAAGCATGGATGGTAACCCAGGGCAATTTTCAACATTTTAAGGGAAGATAGGTCGACTACGGTTTGCCAGTTTTCTGGGCCCACAGCAGGTACTACGCAGCCTTGTATATTGCAGCGTTTGAACTCTGCTAAGTAACTGGGTAAATCCTGCTTAAATGGCGCGAAGTCCAAGTGACAATGGGTATCAAACCAGGCCATTACTCGCCTTTGTCCTGTTTAGGGTGCTCTTGAGGAATGCAACTTCGACAAGGTTTGTCCAAACCATTTTTGAGGAGCCAACTATCGTAACAAGCGATATAGTGGCGAAAAAGCCTGATTATTCGAGCGACCATAGACCACCTCTTCTGCTGAGCTTCATGTCACTTATAGTAATTTTACCCACATATATAGGTAATATCTCTTAAATACCCAACAAATTAAGATAAATACTGAGAATAGCTTATTGAATTCAGTAATTCTTAATCCTACTCTACCAATGGATCACTGTATATAAAGAGTGGTTACAGGGAAAATAGTTAATATTCGAAACGCGACACCGACAATATCTAGTAAGTCATGCTCGATGGTGCAACACATTCCCAATAGTAGATTACACTTAGTAAGTTTAAGTAGGTGTTTACTATCCTTGGATAAATGCACTTCATCAACAATGAATACATCGGCTGTGAGCTTCGCCATTTACGCAAGAGTACTGCTTGGGCTTGTTCCAGTAACGCTGACCTAACTAGATAAAATATTTCAATAAAAAAACAGGGAGTTTGACGTGAAAACATTCACAACCAACCTTACAGCTGCAGCTTTAGCAGTTGCCTCTTTTAGTGCGTTAGCCGCTAAACCAGCCGTTGTTTATGATACTGCCGGCAAATTTGATAAATCATTCAATGAAGCTGTTTTTCGCAATGGCGTAGAAGTATTTAAAAAAGAAAAAGGCGTTGATGTACGCGAATTTGAACCACAAAATGAAGCACAACGTGAACAAGGTTTACGCCGTTTAGCGGGCCGCGGATTCAGCCCAATTGTTGCGGTAGGCTTTAACATGGCCTCAGCCGTTGAGAAAGTAGCAGCCGAATACCCTGATACTCAGTTCACCATTATCGACATGGTGATTGATAAACCCAACGTTCAATCGGTGGTATTTAAAGAACACGAAGGCTCTTTCTTAGTTGGCGCATTAGCAGCCAAGGTATCTAAAACCAATACCGTTGGTTTTGTAGGCGGTATGGATATCCCGCTTATTCGTAAATTTGCTTGTGGCTATGAGCAAGGTGCGGTTTATGCCAATGCCGACACCAAAGTACTGCAAAACATGACCGGCTCTACGCCAGCTGCTTTTGCCGATCCAGCTAAAGGCTCAGAGCTAGCTAAATCTCAGTTTTCTCAAGGTGCTGACGTTATCTATGCTGCAGCAGGCGGAACCGGTTTAGGTGTTTACCAAGCCGCTAAAGATGCAGGCAAATATGCCATTGGTGTTGATTCAAACCAAAACCACTTACAGCCAGGCACTATGTTGACCTCAATGGTTAAGAAAGTGGGCGCCGTTGCTTACAGCACTTGGGAAGAAGGCATGGACGGCACTTGGCAGCCAGGTATTAAAGCCTTAGGCCTTAAGGAAGATTCTGTTGATTGGGCGCAAGACGAGCACAATGCTTCATTAATCACTCCAGAATTGAAAGCATACGTAGACGGAATTAAAGCCGATATTATTTCTGGCAAAATTACTGTTCATGACTACATGTCGGACAACACCTGTAACTACTAAATGCTAAAAATACGCGCCAACCTCGAGTTGGCGTATTTTTACTAGCTAGAAATGGAAATCGAAATTGATTCACGCAGCTGATTTTGCCATTAAACTGGAAAAAATCGATAAGCGCTTTGGCAGCGTTCATGCCAATCGCAGTATCGACCTTGCCATTCCTAAAGGCACAATTCATGGAATTATTGGCGAAAATGGTGCCGGTAAATCCACCCTAATGAGTATTATTTACGGCTTCTATCATGCCGACTCTGGCTCTATGCAAGTACATGGCCAGCATTACCAACCACATAACTCTCAAGAAGCCATCAAGGCGGGTATTGGCATGGTGCACCAGCACTTCATGTTAGTGGATACCTTTACCGTGCTAGAAAACATTGTTCTGGGTGCAGAAGACGGCTGGAAGCTTGAAGATAGTTTAAGCGCAGCGCGTAAGAAGCTTAAGCAACTAGCCAAAGACTACGGTTTAGATGTGCCACTAGATGCCGTTGTTGGTGAGCTAGCGGTAGGTTTGCAGCAACGTGTAGAGATCTTAAAAGCCTTATATCGTGGCGCTAAAATTCTCATTTTGGATGAACCCACAGGGGTACTCACGCCGCAAGAAGCCGATCACTTGTTTACCATTTTAGGTAAGTTACGTGAGCAAGGCACCACCATCATGATTATTACCCATAAGCTTCGTGAAGTATTAGCCATTACCGACAATGTATCAGTGATGCGACAGGGAGCAATGGTTGAACATGTAGTAACAGCAGAAACCAATCAAGAGCAACTTGCCGAGCTAATGGTAGGCCGCAAGGTATTACTGCAAGTAGAGCGCGGTGAAGCGAAACCACAAGCGCCTTTAATTGAAGTGAGCAAGCTTAGCTACATAGATAGTGCCGGGGTTAAACGAGTAAAAGATATCTCGTTTAATGTTCGCGCTGGAGAAATCGTGGGTATTGCCGGCGTATCAGGCAATGGTCAGTCAGAAATTCTTAGCTTATTAAGCGGCATTATCACCCCAAGCAGCGGCAGTATGACGTTAAACGGACATACCATTGATGCCGAAAGCCATTACAACCCGCGCAGCATTAGGTCCATTGGCGTAGGCCACATTCCTGAAGACCGACACAAGCAAGGGCTTATCAATAAATTTGCCGCCAAAGAAGCTTATATACTCGGTTATCACCACCTCGAGCAATACAACAAAGGGGTATTGCAAGACAAGCAAGCGATTGAACAGGGCTGTCAACAAAGCATGGAAAAGTGGGACGTTCGCCCCGCAGATACCAGCTTAAAAACCGCCAACTTCTCGGGAGGTAACCAACAAAAGTTGGTGATTGCTCGCGAAATGGAACAAGACCCAGACATTCTTCTAGTTGGCCAGCCTACTCGTGGCGTAGACATTGGAGCCATTGAATACATTCACCAACAAATCATCCACTCGCGTGACGCAGGTAAAGCAGTATTGCTGGTCTCGGTTGAGTTAGATGAAATTGTCAACTTAGCCGATCGAATCATTGTGGTCTTTGATGGCGCGATTGTAGGTGAAGTTAGCGCAGAACAAGCGGATGAACAAACCTTAGGATTAATGATGGCCAACATTGTGCCAGAGCATATAAAAAACACCGCGCAGGGAGGTGAAATATGAGCCAAGCTCAAGTACCTGCATGGGTTAGCGTTGCCCTATTACCTGCAATCAACGTGTTTGCCGCATTTTTAGTGTCGGCCTTGCTGTTCATGTATATCGACATATCACCCATCGATGCGATTAAAGTGATGTGGACCGGCGCGTTTGGCTATGCCGAAGGCATTGGTTATACCTTGTATTACACCACTGGATTTATCTTTACCGGTTTAGCCGTGGCTATCGCCTTTCACGCTGGTTTATTTAATATTGGTGGCGAAGGTCAAGCCTATATTGGTGGCTTAGGGGTTGGTTTAGTCTGCTTAACCTTAGGCGAGTTTGCGCCTTGGTATGTGGTATTCCCTGTCGCCATTGTAGTGGGAGGTTTATTTGGTGCAGCTTGGGCGTTTATCCCTGCTTACTTACAAGCCAAGCGTGGTTCACACATCGTAATCACCACCATCATGTTCAACTTTATTGCAGCCTCATTAATGGCCTATTTACTGGTTGATATTCTTAAACCTGAGACCACAATGGCCACCGAAAGCCGAGTTTTTGCGGCGTCTTCTTGGCTACCAAAAATGCATGAAATGCTTAGCTGGGTGGGTGTGAGCATGTCTGCGAGCCCACTCAATTTAAGCTTCATTTTCGCCTTACTGTGCTGTTTGTTGCTGTGGTTATTTATTTGGCATACGCGCTGGGGCTACGAAATACGCTCGGTAGGTTCTAACCCTAGCGCTGCCACTTATGCAGGTATTAGCTACGTTAAAATCGTGATTATTGCGATGTTGATATCGGGCATGCTGGCTGGTTTCTTTGGCCTTAACGTTTTGCAAGGTGAACTACACCAAATCAAATTAAACTTTGTTGAAGGTTTTGGCTTTACCGGTATTGCTGTAGCACTGATGGGCCGCAACCACCCTCTTGGTGTATTACTCGCCAGCTTACTGTTTGGTTTCCTATACCAAGGTGGCGCAGAGTTAAGTTTTGAGTACGGTGTAGACCGTAACATCGTCGTTGTTCTTCAGGGTTTGGTGATTCTATTCTCAGGCGCTTTAGAGCACATGTTTAAGCCATCGCTTGAACGTACTTACCTCAAGCTTTTTGCTAAAAAAGCAAGCCCATCAGAAGGAGTCGCTTAAGATGTTTGAAACAATTATCTTAATGTTAGACGCCACCATACGGGTTGCGACGCCGCTTATCTTCGCTTCACTGGCCGGCATGTTCTGTGAGCGCTCGGGCATTGTGAATATCGCCTTAGAAGGCAAGTTACTCGCTGCGGCATTTGTTGGTGCAGCAACAGCGCATGTAACCGGTTCAGCTTGGCTAGGTTTACTGGCAGGTATTGGCATCTCGGTACTATTAGCCCTATTACACGGCTTTGCCACCATTACTCACCGTGGCGATCATGTTGTAAGTGGTATGGCGATTAACATTTTGGCGGCTGGTTTAACGGTGACCCTTGGGCGTCACTGGTTCCACCAAGGTGGTCAAACCCCCGCTTTGAGTGGCGATGCCCGCTTCGCGCCTATTCAACTACCGGGTGCTGAGGCAATGGCCGATGTACCAGTGATTGGTTTGTTGTATTCAGAGCTAATTAGCGGCCACTCGGCCTTGGTGTATTTGCTAATCATAACTGTGCCTTTAGCATGGTATGTAATGTTTAAAACCCGCTTTGGTTTACGTTTACGAGCGGTGGGTGAATCACCAGCAGCGGTTGATACCGCGGGTATCTCAGTAGTGAGAATGCGTTACAGCGCGGTAATTATTTGTGGCTTACTGGTAGGTATTGGTGGTGTGTACTTGTCGGTGGCGCAAACTGCCCAGTTCATTCCGAACATGAGTGCCGGTAAAGGTTATATGGCGTTAGCCGCGTTGATTTTTGGTAAGTGGCGACCATTTACCGCATTGGCTGCATGTTTACTGTTTGGTTTCTTGGATGCCATGGCAATACGTTTACAAGGCGTCTCCATTGGCGACTTCGCGATTCCAGTGCAAGCCATTGAAGCGATACCTTACGTACTTACCGTGTTCTTACTGGCAGGCTTTATCGGTAAAGCTATCGCGCCAAAAGCGATTGGTGTTCCTTACACCAAAGAGCGCGAATAGAACCTTACTACTAGCCACAAAAAAGGTCGCTTTATGCGACCTTTTTTTATGGCGATTAAACTAGCTTAAAAGCGGCTTAGTGCTCGCGAGTTTGCATAAACTTAACGTCTGGGTAACGCTCGGTGGCTAAGTTTAAGTTAACCATTGTAGGCGCTAAATAAGTTAAGTTGTCGCCGCCATCTAAGGCTAAGTTATCGTGAGCTTTTTTCTTAAACTCTTCAAACTTCTTAGAATCGTCGCTAGCGCACCAACGCGCAGTGGCAAGGCTAATGCCCTCGTAAACAGCTTCTACTTTATATTCAGTGCGTAAGCGATGTACCACCACATCAAACTGCAGCACACCTACTGCGCCAACGATCAGATCGTTGTTACGCATAGGGCGGAATAACTGCACGGCACCTTCTTCAGATAATTGAATCAATCCCTTAAGCAATTGCTTTTGCTTCAAAGGATCTTTTAGTCGAATACGGCGGAACATTTCCGGTGCGAAGTTAGGAATACCGGTAAACTTCATGGCTTGGCCTTGAGTAAAAGTATCGCCAATTTGAATGGTGCCGTGGTTGTGTAAACCGATAATGTCGCCAGCAATCGCTTTTTCAGCAGCGGCGCGGTCGCCTGCCATAAAGGTTACTGCATCAGAAATGCTTACATCTTTACCTAAGCGTACATGACGCATTTTCATGCCTTTATTGTATTCACCAGACACAATGCGCATAAAGGCAATACGGTCGCGGTGTTTAGGATCCATATTCGCTTGGATCTTAAATACGAAGCCAGAGAAGCTATCATCAGAAGCGGTAACTTCACCTATATCAGTAGCACGAGGTTTTGGCGCAGGTGCCCAGTTGGTTAAACCTTCTAACATATGGTCTACACCAAAGTTACCCAGCGCGGTACCAAAATACACAGGTGTTAATTCACCGCTTAAAAACAGTTCAAGATCAAACTCGTTAGACGCACCTAGTACCAGCTCAAGCTCATCACGCAAGGTTTCGGCAAGCTCATCGCCTACGGCGGCATCTATTTCGGGGTTATCTAAACCTTTGATGATTTGTTGGTCTTGAATGGTATGGCCTTTACCAGTTTGGTAAAGAATCACTTCATCTTTAAGAATGTGATAAACACCTTTAAACAATTTACCGCAGCCAATTGGCCAAGTAATTGGTGCGCACATCATGTTAAGTTCGCTCTCTACCTCATCCATTACTTCCATTGGGTCGCGAATATCGCGGTCCAATTTGTTCATAAAGGTAACAATAGGCGTATCACGCAGGCGAGTTACTTCCATTAATTTACGGGTACGATCTTCTACACCTTTCGCCGCGTCAATCACCATCAAACAGGAGTCAACTGCAGTTAGGGTACGGTAAGTATCTTCCGAGAAGTCTTCGTGTCCAGGAGTATCTAGCAGGTTAACAATACAATCGTTAAACGGGAACTGCATCACCGAGGTAGTAACCGAGATACCACGCTCTTTCTCCATTTCCATCCAGTCAGATTTAGCGTGAGTAGCGTTACCGCGACCTTTCACTGTACCGGCTTTTTGAATCGCGTTTCCGAACAACAATACTTTTTCAGTAATGGTGGTTTTACCCGCATCCGGGTGAGAGATAATTGCAAAGGTTCTTCGGCTAGCAATATCTTGCAAGAGTGAAGCGTTAGACATCGAATCAATTCTTCTAATTTGGTAACGCGAGGATGCAGCAAAGCGGCAATTTGGCCGAAACAGCACAATCACCCAGCGTTTAGTTAATCGTAATTGGCGGGTATTTTCGCCGATCTAGCTTTGATAAACAATCGGCGCTTTAGTTACTATTGGAAAACTAGGGCTTTCGATAGCGAATAGGTAAGTGTTTTGCGTATAGCTACTCATTTAAAGGTAGGAATTACTCAATACAACAACTCCCTCTTTGTTAAACCAGCAAGCACTTTAGTATTAACTCCAGCAATTACCACAAAGGCAGCGATTAATTCGTCAGTATTCTTTACACCCAGTATTTATTGTTAATAAAAACAGTAAGAAAAGTGATACTGGCCATGGACTTGCGAGTTTGGTACAGTAATTGCCTAGAACTGGTCGAACCATTTATATCAAGGAAGATTGTTTTGAACCGCAAGCATGTATTTTTCGCCGTTGTAGGCTTACTTACCACTTTTGTTAGCCAAGCCAGTGTGATTACTTTTGATGAATTGGCCAACGGTGAAATTGTTAATGGTCAATACCAGTTAAGTCATGGTGTTAGCATAGATGGAACCAATGTACGTTTAGGCCAAAACAATTTGGCCGTCGCTTTTGATACCAGCCTTATCAATACTCAGGACCCAGATTTAGAGTCGCCTTTTAGTAATATTAACCAACCCAATTTAGGTATTGCTAACCCTGGCAATGTACTCATTATTCATGAGAACCCAAACTCGTGTAATGGCCTTATTTGTAACAACCCAGATGACGAAGGGCGTCGTCCTGCAGGTTTCTTCACCATTAACTTCTCAAGTTCGGTATACCTAGAAAGTATCGACTTTTTTGACATTGAGCTGGCAGAGAATGGCTACACAGCACAAAATGCCATTCACTTGTTTGATGCGCAAAACAACGAAATTTTCCCAACTGATTTCTACACTCCGCATACCGGCGGCGACAATACTTGGAACCGCTTAGATTTTGCAGTAGCCGAAGTAGCCTCAATGCGTATTCACTTAAACGGCTCTGGCGCTATCGATAACATTCGCTTCTCGGTTCCCGAGCCTGGCAGCATTGCCTTATTTGCACTAGCCTGTTTTGGCTTAGTAGCAAGACGCTTTAAATAAAACCAAAAACGCCGCTTACTCTAAGCGGCGTTTTTTGCCGAGCGAGTTACTTAAAATCGATAACCGATAGTCAGTCGCGCTATGTCAGCATCATTTTCATAACCTTTTTTATCAATCACTCTGGTTAAACTACCACCAACAAACCAAGTTTGAGTATTACGCCAATGTGGGTAATAGTTCACCCCGATGGTGACAACTCCCTTTGTGTCAAAAGCGCTAGCGTGCTCATATTTGTCTTGGGCAAAGTAAGGTCCGGCACCGAATCGTCCTTCAAGGTGGTTTCCTAGTGGAATAAAGCGCCAAACTTGAGCGGTAATGCCGCGCCGTTCAGTCCACCCACTATCACCCCCCTCGTCTAACCAACCTAGTGACACTGCGTAATTGTTTGAGAAACGATGAGCTCCTTCAACGCTATAGCCCACAGTGGTTTCTGGACCGCCATGATTGATTTTAGTATTTGCTAACGACACCCACACTTCATTAATAAATCCGTTCCCATCTTGCTTAACTTGATTACTGCCATTATCGATATCAATACCAAAGCCCACTAAAAAGGAGTTACTGGTTGGCCTATCTGGAATTAGATAATTGTTCCATTGCCCCCGTAAGTGGGCACCTGTTCCGATGTAATTGATGGGATATACCAAGGCTACGGTGCTCATCATGCCCAAACGTTTTTCGTTAAGCTCTACACCTTCGGCATTTCTAGTGGTATCAAATGAAAAGTAAGGGCCACTACCAAGTTCTAATCTAGCTGTTTTAGTCAACATAGGGGTGTAAACCAGCTGAGTAGAAAAACCATCTCGATGGTGGTTGTAAGGGTGGCCCTCATTAGCATGCACAAAATCTAAGCGGACATTGTCTTTCAAATACTGGCCAAAGCGTACATCAAATGAGCGGTGGTTTTGTTTCTTATCTTCTTTATCCACACCTTCAACGTTGGTGATGCCCGACCCCATGGTTAAAGCAAAATAGCTATTGCGAGGTTCTACTGACTGATAAGTAGATGACTTGTCTTGGGCCACAACACCTGTGCTAACTAAAGCCACTATTAAGGCTAATACTTGTAAATATTTTACGAGTTGCGCTCGTTGCCATGTTGAAAAAAGTGCTGTGCTGTTGATTGCAACCGCTGCAGTGCTGATAGTCATGAGATGGTTCCTAATTCGCTATTACCAGGCCAAACACCTAGCAACTAAAATTTCGGGTAGCTTGTTATCCATGACACTGCCGATAGCCAGCTTAGCTATCTTCTAAAATCCCTATCCTAAATTTGCCTAACTCCCCCTTGTTTAATTAATAATTATTCTTCAGGTGATTTATTTGATTGTTTTCTTTCTTCTAAAAACCTTAATAAAGAAACAAACAACATTGAAACCACCCCAGTAAATAAAAACGCAATATAAATACTCATTACCTATCCTCTAAACATTCTTAAGCACCACGTCATTAACATGGCGAAAACAAATTAGAGATTAGATAGAAAACAAAACTAAAAAAATGACTTAGAGAAACCCAAATTTGGCGCTCCTCAATGACTTAAAAATCATAAGCCAAATAGCAAAGTTGAATTTCTCTAAACCGTACTAAAACCTACCCAAATAAATAAAATCATTTCCAACTTAAACAGCACACCAACTTGTGCACTTATTTGAAGAGATATAAAAATGAACAACACTACACTATTAGCACTAGCCATTAGCTCAACGTTTTCGCTCAATGCATTTTCTGCCGAAACATCGCGCTTTAGTGGCGAGATTTTCCTACTTGGCGGCTTCAGCTCTACTAACTCAAACCTGAGCACCGAGAACAACGCTCGCCTGAACAACTTAAACGGTAGCGGCGAAACCCAAGACGAATTTATCGCTGTTCCGCTAGGTAACTTGGCCTACGACCTAGGCCAGCAGCGCAACCAACGTATTTATTTAGGTACTTCACGCGATGACTTGGCGGTGGGTGATTTGGCCTTTGAGCTTGGCTACCAGTATGACTTTGCCAACGGCACGCAAATCGACATTGCTTTTCTACCTACCGTGCTTTCTGGTGAAGTGTGGGCCAACCCTTACGACACAGATAATGCGCGCAGCGAGACTGACGTTGATGGTTACGCCTACCGCGTAAAGCTGAACCAAATCATGGGTTCTGGTTTCTCGTTAGATTTGGCTGTGGGTAAAAATGAAATTGATAACGAGCAAATTGAATACCGTAGCTTGCACCGCGATGCCGACGTTTACTTCGCCAAGGCTAGTTATGCCTTCCAAATTGGCCAAAGCTCAGCACTAGTACCGGCATTTAGCTATACCGAGAACGATGCAGTGGGTGCAGCGGCAAGCTACGAGCGTTACGAAACCGAGTTGACCTACTACATGGTGCACAACGCACACTCGCTAGCCCTAACCGCTGGCTTTGGCAAGACTGAATACGATGCGGTTAATCCAATCTTCGATAAGACACGAAAAGATGACCACTACAAGCTGTTCGTCGCTTATGAGTACGCCAACGTTATGGGATGGGAAAATTGGAACTTCGTATCACTTTCTGGCTTGAACACCACCAGTTCAAATATCGATTTCTATGAATCAGACGAGTATGTGGTAACGGCCGGCCTTAGCTACAAATTCTAAACCTAAATAAAGAACCAGCGCCTTGTGGTTACGCTTTGGCCGGGCTTAGACCCAGACCAAACTTAGCCATGAGTGCGCGACCTCAACACTACCCAACAAATATATTAGAGAAGACTCAATGAAACTACTTAGCAACTTAACTCGCATTCCACTCGCGTTTGGCCTTGTTACCCTGCTGGCAGCCTGCAGCGCTAAGCCGGTACAAGTACAAGACTACCAAGCTGTAGCTGATACCGACGGCCTAGAGTTGGACCACAGCCATGCACCTAGTGTGGTTTACGTTCGCCCCGGTGCTGCTAGCCTAAGCGAGTACGATAACTTTATTATAGAGCCGGTAATCGTGGTTGATGGCGAACGTTATGTGAACAAAGACAATGCTGAGAGCATTGCTAAGATGCAGCAATATTTAGCTAAGTCAGTCAGTGAGGAGCTTAGCCAAGCTGGCTATCAAGTTGGTGGTGAAAAAACTGACAATGCGCTACGTATCACTTTCAAAATTTCTGGCATCAGCGCGCCTTCGGCGGCAGCCAATGTCACTACAGTACTTGCACCCTTCGCGCTTAGCGTGGGAGAAGTCACCATCGAGACCGTATTTCGTAACGCGGCCAGCGAGCGCATTGATGCAGTAGCGATAATGCAGTCTAGAGGTTCTCGCTTCCTTAATGCGACCCCGTGGTCCACTTGGGCCGATGTAGAACAAACCTTTGATGGCTGGGCCAAATCATTTCGTCAATCTTTAGATAAAGCACATAAAGTATAAATATGTCGAAACATCATAGATTATCCCCCCAGCAGCTAAATTCTGGGGGCTTTCTTTAATACATAAACTTCATAACCAAGGCTTAAAGTAGCAATAAACTTTATTTGCTGAACACTCGCAGCTAGACCCCACCAAACGATTTGATTACACTGAATAAATAACTAAAACTCGCCATAGCCAAGGATGAACATTATGGCTCGTAGCCTGGTCTTAGCCGCTATCTCGGCCCTGTTAGTTGCCTGTAGCTCTCCACCAGAACGAAACGGCCTGCCCTTAAACAAAGCTGCGCTCAGCGGCATACTGGCTGATCCTAGTATTCGTACCTGGGGCGATGTAGAGCCTAATGCCGATGAGCTGCATGAGTATACCGAGAGCTTCGATAAACAGTTGCTAGTGGACGAGCAAGGCGAGCTTCGCGTGCAAAACATGCTAACCATCTCCGGTGGTGGTGCCAACGGAGCTTATGGCGCAGGCTTGCTAAATGGTTTAAGTGCCAGCGGTGAACGCCCTGAGTATCGCTTGGTAACCGGGATTAGCACCGGTGCTATTCTCGGTCTATACGCCTTCCTTGGGCCTGATTACGACCACAAAATCCGCCAGTTCTATACCGAATACTCTGACGATAACATCTACAGTAAGCGCAGCCTGTTTAGTCTATTTTCAAGCTCATCCTTCTTAGACACCCAACCCTTTGTTCAGTTAGTACGTGACGAGATTAATCAAGACTTAATGGCACAGGTTGCAGCGGAGCATTTGCGTGGCCGTCGTTTCTTGGTGAAGACCACCAACTTAGACGCACAGCGTGCCGTAATTTGGGATATGGGCGCGATAGCGCAGTACACCGGAGAAGAAGCAGAAACCTTATTTGAAAACGTGATTATCGCATCCGCTGCCATTCCTGGAGCTTTCGAGCCGGTACTGCTGCCAGTTCTGGTTGATGGTGAAGTGTATGATGAGCTACACGTTGATGGTGGCGTAATGGCGCAGGTGTTCTTCATTCCAGAAAACTTAGATATCTCGGTTTATCGTCAGTATGAAAGTCAATATTTGGAATCGCTTGGATTTGCTCCTAACCAGAACCTAGAAAGCCGGGTTTGGGTAGTAAGCAATTCTAAACTCGCCTCGGAATGGCAAGAAACTAATCCCGGTATCTTCGGCATTATGGGACGTTCGATCGCCACTATGTTACGTGTTCAAACCCAAACTAATATTTCCTTGATTGAACGTCAGGCCAAACTAACCAATTCAGAACTCAAGCTTTCGTACATTCACCATACCATACCCGGGCTCCCAACCGACGCCCCTTTTGACAATACCTATATGCGCTGGCTTTATTGCTATGGATACAGTCAAGGCATCAACCCTCAGCATTGGGAAACTCATGCTCCAAACTATGCTGCGCTTTACGAGCAACAGATTGCAGAAGCTGAGAAGCAACAGCTAGCGACAGACATTGCTAGCTTTGATTGGGATCAATTAGAGCCAGGACTGAGCTTAAAAATGGAACAGTGTCTTAGCACCCTATAGGTTCAGCATCAGCTAAATAAATACCCAAAAGCGCTGCTGCGCTTTTTTTGCTTTGTGGACTTTGGTTTAACCAGTAGTAATAGTTGCTAGCGAGAGAAAGCTCAGTGGGCTTGAATGGTTTTATTTGGCAGTAACAGCACTCAGCATATCGCTAGTACTTAGATAAGCATAAGCTACTCTTAGCCGTTCGAAGCTAACCCGGCACAACAATTTGCTCAAAGTGCTTGGTTGTCATTGTTATTACTTCACTACTGGCGGTTTTGGCTTCAAATTTTCTTACCAGCATCATTCCTCCACCGATTCTTACGCCGGTATAGCGCACGCCACTTTTAAATGGGCAACGGCCATGTTTAAAGGCGCTGGTTTCATTTCTTTTAAATATGTTCATGGTTATTTCTCAATGATTATTTTTCTTAGATAAGCCGCAAGACTATTATCTTGCCAGCCCTAAGTTAAAAACCTGCTACTAATGTATAAAGCAAACCACTTAACAATTATTTACCTTTCAATTTTATTAGGCCAACCAACAAAACAACAAGAATTAGAAAAATTCTAAAATGCAACTGATTAACCAAAAACTTGTTTTACCACCACAGGAAGCAGAATAACCAGAATTAGCATAATGGCAGTGAAGTTAATTTGATTCATAAAAAAGCCCTTATAAACAAAAACAGGGCTTTATTATTTAATATTTAAATATGGGTAAGAAGGGTTTAGAGAAATTCAAATTTGCATCAATAAATCAGCCTCTGTAATTAGAGGCTGATTTACTAAAAGTTTATGTAAATAGACCAATAAGGCCGTTAATGATTAGGGCATTGGCTATATCAATGAAGAAACCACACACCAAAGGTACAATAATAAAGGCTTTGTGCGCTGCGCCATGTTGTTGAGTAACCGCTGTCATATTCACAATCGCAGTAGCCGTTGAGCCTAGGGTGATCCCACCAAAACCCGAGCTAATAACAGCTGCCTCATAATCTTTACCCATCAGCTTGAACACGATAAATACGGTGAAGCTTATCGAAAGCACCAGTTGAGCAAACATCACCACGCTGATGAAACCAATAGAACTCACCAACTGCCAAAGCTGCAAGCCCATCAAGGCCATGGTTAAGAACATACCCAAACAGATATCTGAGATAAGGCTTAAACCTTTACTGGCGTTCTCATCCATTTTCTTCTTGAGTACCAAGCTCTTAAAGTTGCCAATGGCGATACCCGCGATAAGGCAAGATACAAATAGCGGTACGTTAAGCCCGGCTTCTTCTAATCCAAGGTTAATCATATAACCAAAAATCATACTGAGATTGAGGAACAACCATGCATACAGGTAACCAAAGTGGTCCAAATGAACCGACTGTTCATGATGAACACCAATATCTAGCTCATCCCCTTCAACAGCTTTTAATTGATTACGATTGATCAAATACTTAGCAATTGGACCACCAATCAAACACGCGGCAATCAAGCCAACCGTATTGCTGGCAATGCCTAACTCTGCAGCCCCCTCAATACCCATTTCTTCAAAGGTTGGCGCCCAAGCCATGGTTGTCCCTACTCCGCCAATCAAAGATATTGAGCCAGAAAGCAGGCCAACAATAGGCTCTAGGCCGAACATAGTGGCCACGCCTAAACCAATGCCGTTCTGCAGCACGATGTAGATAACCGCCAAAAGGGTTAGCACCAACAAGGGTTTGCCACCAGAGATGAGCGTTTTAAAGTCGGCTTTAAGGCCAATGCCCGCAAAAAAGTACAACAGCAGGTAGTCACGTAACTCTAGGTCGAACTGCAGTTGAATATTAGCCAAATAGTAAAGCAGCGCCACCACCGCAGCACAAACAAAACCACCAATCACTGGCTCTGGGATGCTGTAATTACGTAACACAGCAAATTTTGCAGTGGCCCATTTACCTACAAATAACAACATAATTGCCAAAGTGAAGGTAAGAAAGCCCTCTATTTCAATAACATTCATTCTTTATTCCTTTCCTTTAACGCCGAGCATTGTTGTAAGGCGCTAAATAAAAAGGCGCACCGCAATGTGCGCCCTACTTTTGTTTATGCCTTATTTTCTAATTGTTCTACTGCTTGCTCAGCTGTCTGAACAGGGGCGGCAGAGTCAGCCTTAATACGGAATATCAAAGCATAGAACAACGGAATCACAACCAAGGTCAGCAGCGTCGCAAATAACAAACCAAACATAATAGTGACAGCCATACTCTTGAAGAACGGGTCCACCAATAGCGGCGCTACGCCAAGGATCGTGGTACAAGCACCCAGCAATACTGGGCGAGCACGGCTTGTCGCTGCTGCGATAATCGCACTATATGGCGGCATACCTTCTCTAATCTCAACGTCAGCTTGGTCTACCAGTACAATCGCGTTCTTCACCATCATGCCCACCAAGCTTAAGAAGCCCAAGGTAGCCATAAATTCGAACGGCGTCTGGAAGCTCACCAAACCAATCGCTACACCGATGACGGCAAATGGCACAGTCATCCAAATCACCACGGCTTGGCGAATACCATTAAACATAAACACAACTGCCAATACCATGGCGGTGAAGCCATAAGGTGCAGCGGCCATTAAGGCTTCGTTACTTTCTTTGGCCTCTTTGTATTCACCATACCAAGTTAGGCTGTAGCCCGGTGGAAGTTCCATGGCTTCAATCTTGGTGCGAATGACTTCAAAGGCTTCAGCAGTAAGCATGCCTGGAGCAGGATCGGCCTGCGCCATAATGGTTGGCACGCGGTCTACCCTTTTTAGCATAGCGTCTTGCCAAACCACATTAACTTCATCAACCAACTGCGCTAGCGGAATAAACTGACCCAGGTTTTGGCTAAACACTTCGGTGTTTTCCAAGGCACGGGCATGGTTACGTTCGTCTTGAGGCGCACGCACCACGATTGGAATTAGATCGTTGCCTTCACGATAAGCACCTACATTACGACCAGTCAGAGTTTGGTTAATCGCCGCATTGATTTCGCGCGAGGTTAAACCATAGCGCTGAGCCTTCTCACCGGAGAACACCGGCTGAACCACTGGCACCTGCTGGCGCCAATCGTCTTGAACGGCAATCAGTTCCGGCGTCTCATTCATCAGCACTTTAGCTTGCTCAGCTAGGCCGCGCAGCACTGCGCTATCTGGGCCTTGGAAGGCAGCTTCAATCTTCTTACCGCCACCTGGGCCAAGCATAAACTTCCACACCATGATTGATGCATCTGGATTAGCCTGCTCTAGCTCCGTTTGTAGCTCTGTTACCAATTGCTCAATCACATTGTGGTCAGCTACATCAACCAACAACTGGCCATAAGCAGGGTTACCCGGCTCTGGCGAATAAGTCAGCATAAAGCGCAGACCGCCACCGCCAATAAAGCTGGTGATATTAGTGACACCGTCTTTCGCTGCAACGTCTTGCTCAATGCTGTTGATGACCTTATGGGTACGAGAAATATCCGAACCCTGTGGCAAACGTACATCCACCACAAACTGCGGGCGTTGCGATTCCGGCATAAAGCCAGGAGGCACATAACCAAATACTTTAAGGCCAAGCATCAAGGCGCCGGCAATGGCAATCAACGATACCTTGCGGTTTTTTAGTACCCAGTGCAAAACACGAGTGTAAGCAGTCATTGGGCGGCTAACTTGATTAGTTTTCGCTGGCTTAACTTTTAAGTAGTCGTGACACAGCATTGGGGTAACGGTAACCGCGAACAACCAGCTGAGCAGCATTGAGTATAGGATTACCCAGAATAACGAACCGGCGTACTCCCCCATGTTTGAAGGTGACAAACCAATTGCACTAAAGGCACAAATACCTACGATGGTGCCGCCCAACAGTGGCCATTTAGTTGCAGCAACAACATCAGATACCACTTGCTCACGGTCAGCATTTGGGTCTTTCTGCAAGCGGGCTAATACGCCATCGGTGACAACAATGGCGTTGTCTACCAACATACCCAAGGCAATGATCAAAGCACCGAGCGAGATACGCTGCATGGCGATGTTGTCAATCAGCATCACAATCAAGGTGCCAGCAACGGTAAGCACCAATACAAAGCCAATAATAAGGCCGGTGCGTAGACCCATAAACAGCAATAGCACCACAAATACAATCGCGACTGCGGCAATGAGGTTGTTAACGAAATCTGAAACTGAAGCGGCTACCGAATCCGACTGCAAAGAGACTTCATTTAGCTCAATACCCAGTGGGCGCTGACTGGCTAGTTCTTCAATACGCGCCTTTACTGCGTCACCCATGGTAACCACGTTACCGCCAGCCACATTAGAGATACCAAAGCCAATGGCACGCTCGCCGTTGTATTGCATCAACATGGAAACTGGCTCTTGGAAGCCACGGCTTACCTTAGCCACATCGCCTAAGCGCAGGATGGTGTTATCACTACCCAAGCCCAAGTGGATGTTGCGAATATCGTCAAAAGAGCGAATGGTAGAGCTTGGAATCACCGGAATGTGCATATCACCACTGTCGATAGCTCCGGCCACGGTAATGGTGTTTTGGTTTTCTAAAACTTGATAGATTTGCTCAGCCGAGATGCCGAACTGCGCTAGGCGCTGGTTAGAAATCTCAACAAAAATGGTTTCATCTTTTTCCGCCAAGGTTTGAGTACGCGCAACTCCTGGCACCAGCACTAATTCGCGACGCAGCACGTCTACGTAATCTTGTAGCTGCTTGTCGGTATAGCCTTCACCAGTAACCGCGTAGAACTGCGAGTACACATCACCAAAATCATCGTTGACGATGGGCTGCCCAGCACCTGCCGGAAGTTGTCGCTGCACATCATTAATCTTGCGGCGCACCTTATCCCAAATCTGTTGAAGCTCCGCTTCGGTTTTGGCGAACTCCATCTTCATTTCTACGGTGACTTCTGACATGCCCTGCTTCGAGGTAGAAGTAATCTCTTTTACTTCTTGTAAGCTTTGCAGCGCACCTTCGATTACGTCGGTCACTTCATCACTGACTTCTTGCGCTGTAGCACCAGAGTACGGCGTTACAATTAACGCTTGGCGAATTACAAATTCAGGATCTTCAAAGCGACCCAATTTTTGATAGCTGATGTAGCCACCGATCAGTATTAAGGCAATGATTACCCAAACACTGGTGCGTTTAGCAAGGGTATAGCGAGCAATATTCATCTACTTGGCTCCCTCTGCGTCAAGTTGCTGAGCGCGCACAGCCATACCTTCGGTCAATCCAGCTAAACCAGCTACCACCACCTGTTCGCCTTGAGTAAGATTTGCAATGATTTCCACTTGCTCAACGCTTATCCCACCCACTTCAACTTCGCGGCGCTCGAGTTGGTTGTCACTATTAACCACCCAAACAAATTGTTGGCCCATGTTGTTTGGCTGCACCGCAGTAACTGGCACCATTACTGATTGAGCTTGATCTTCAAACTTATCGTTTGGAGTGACAGTCACCGCCATACCAGGGAACACTCGCTCATCGCGAATGTCATCGAAGGTCAAGGTGATAGCATAAGTGTGAGTAACAGGATCAGGCTCGGTAGCGTAGCGGCTCAATGAGAGGTCAAATACCTGGCCCGGAATTGTGCGTAAAGTAGCATATGCTTTACCGCTACCACCGCGGGTTTGCATTACACTCGCCGGTATCTGGATAACAACTTCAAGATTGTCCAAGTCATGCATGGTCAGCACAGTTTGTTCAGCTTGAACCAGGTCGTAGTCTTCCGCAGTTCGGCGAGCAATTACACCATCAAAGTGAGCATACAAGTTAGTGTGCTTTAATTGACGTTGCGCTTCTTTAACCCGATTTTGTGCTACCAAGTAACTGCTTTCTATTTGATCCAACTCTGCCTTGGCAATCGCACCATTGTTGTCGAACAGTTGCTTGGCGCGAAGATACTCACGGCGGGTGTTCTCTTGGTCTATCTCAGCGCGAGACAGAGTAATTTGCGCATCGGTAGGGTCTAGAGTTGCCAGCAAGTCACCCTTAAGCACTTGGTCACCCTCATCAACGAAAAATGCAGCAATACGGCCACCAGTACGAAAGCCCATCTCTGCGCGATTGGCTGACTGCACTTCACCATAGAACTGATTCTGACTATTTAGCACAACCGTAGCCGCTGGCTCGGTAAACACTGGACGAATAAGCGTTGCGGTTTCTTCAACTGGTTCACTTCCACATCCTACTAGGAACGTAGTTGCAATTAGTGAAGTGAGTAGTCGCTTACCTTTTGGCTTAGCAAACGATGTTAATGATGTGGGCTGACACAGGCGCATTACAGGGCTCCAAAGAGTAAAGTTAAACTTCCTTTCAAACGAGTTCAGCGTTTGATTAGTTATATATTCAAAATCACATAGGCTTTCCCTGCCGGTGTTCACTAAATCCATGTTTGTGAAAGTTGCTGCGAAGTTTACCCACTTTAGATAAGCGTGATACGGTTTTGAGAAATTCAGATATGCAAAAGCACTATTCAGCAAATATGAATTTCTTTAAACCATGGTTTGCCACGCTCAGTTACCCATAATCAGCATCTCTTTCAAATAGAGGAACAACCATGAAGTATCAAGTAAATCTTAATGACCGTAGTTACCATATTACAGATTCAGGGGAAGGCGTTTGTGTGCTGCTACTGGTGCACCGCAGTGCACCTGAGCAATTAAAAGAGCTAACCACATCGCTTAGCAGGCTAAACTATCGACTACTAAGCGTCGATCTCTCAGCAGCTTGGCCGCAGTCGCCAGCTCAATTAACTCAGAGTCAATTGAGCGATATCGCCAGTGATTTGCATTTACTGGCAGATATAAATTGGCTAGACGAAATTGTATTTGCTCCTTGTTTACTGGGCCCTAGCTTTTTCATCTTATTGGAGCAAAAGCTTAGAAGCCGTATTCGCCAGCTAGATAGCCGTACAAAAAAGTCCCAATTGTTACCTCAACCTGCTTAGCAACTAATCCTGCAGCTCTAGAGGAGGTGTTTCTATATTTTCAAAGTAACTCAACAGTGTTTGATGCAAAGCTTGCGTTAAAGGGTAGTCACGCTTTGTTTGTAGATAGCCACCACACAAGGTGTAACGAGATACGGCGGCGGGCATATTTGGAGGAGGAGGATAAAATGCCACCCCGTCGTCGAGGTCTCGAAGATAAGTTGTACCGTACATGATCGCATCTGAGGTTCTGACTTTTCTCAAGATTGCCCGTATACAATGTGAGCTAAAAGTGACATTCGCCTGAAAACCCTTTGCTTCATATACCTCATCCATCGCTTCGCGTCGCGTCACTACCCCGTCGGTGACAATTCTGGCAACAGGCAAGTTACCCACGCTATCCCACTCGCTGGTTCGAGAAAGTACTGGATGATGTTTTTTTGCCACTAAACATACTTGATATTCAAGTACCGGAAATAGGTAGATTTCTTGCGGCAAAGGGAAACCTTCAAACTGAACAACTGCATCCACTTCCCCAGATAGCACCTCAAGGGTGGTTCTGTCTTGCCAATATAAAAGCTCAATACGAGCCTTGGGAAAATCTTCGCGTAATGCTTCAAACAAATCGGGGCCATGAACTTCAAGAGCTGCTAAATGTACCGCGACTCTCACACAGCCATCAAACTCTAAGGGGTCAAAATCTTGAAAAGACTCCAAGACCTTCACTAGCGGATTCAGCATACTGTTAGCCGCTTCCGCCAATCGCTCAGCAAGCTCCGAAGGCTCTACCCCATGAGCTTTGCGAATAAACAGTCTATCGCCAAAAGTTTCTCTGAGTTTAGCCATGCCTCGGCTGACGCTGGTTTGTGAGATGCCCAGCTTATCTGCCGCCGTGTGGGTATTACGTGTTTCTACCACTGCACACAATAAACGGAGAAGGTTTAAATCTAAGTCATCTAATTTATTTTTCATCGTTGATACTTCTTCTTATGCTTCACTAAAACACATATTGCGCACTCAAATAGGGGCCTTGAAAAGTGTATTTCAAGGTGACCTTATTCCAATCTACTCCCACCTGATAATAGTCATAGCTTAGATTAACTCACCAGTGCTGGTTAGCGTGATAACGAAGCCCTGCACTAAAGTCCGTCATGTAACCACTAACTGCCTTTGAATCTAAATAAAAATCATGGTCTGAGCCGGTAAGATCCCAGTCTTCAGCATAGTTCAGGTGTAAACCAAGGCTAAGTCCAAGCTCATTACGCCCTTGTTGATAATAGAAGAATCACGATTCGAAGCAAACGCACCAAACCCAATACTCAAATCACCGGCTAAGGCTAGTGATTGAAAGCTTAGAAAAATGGCAATAAGTAGCTTCTTAGTCAACGTTGCTTAACCTCATCCATGAAATTAATACATAAGTAATTGCTTATATTTAGCATACAGGCTTAACCAACAATTAACAGCAGCTAAGTGCTCAAGCATAAAGCTTAAGGAAAAATAGCCTTCACAATCCCTTTTATTTAGCCAAGACCACATCCACAAATCCGCTAATTTGAATTTCTCTAAGTCCTATTTGTTAACAACCAGCTCCTTATAATCACTCGCAAATCAGGCCCAACAGCCTTCGTTAGTTACACAACCAGAGAAAATAGCGATGACATTTAGTTCGATACTTACCAGTAACTCACAAGCGAAGAAAACAGGTAGTCGAAGCATGAAAGCTTGTTGGTTGTTTGCTGCACTCTTTACTGGGAGTTTCAATCTACTAGCAGATGAAGACAGAATTAACGTCTACGATGTGGAAGCTGTTAACAATGGCACAGAAACGGTAGTAATCCCCATCATAGGTGCGATGGAAAGTACTGGTTTGCTAGCTGGCTCAGTTGTAACGGTAACCGGTGTTGGTCAACCACAAGCACAAGTTGTTGGTTTTGGTGCTTATTCGGTTAACAACAGCTACATCAGCTACTTAGGTTATTTTAACCTTGGTTTAACAGAGCGTTGGACCATGGATATTTCTGGGCTACAGGCCGAGTTTATGGATACACAAATGTTTATTGGCGAGCGCCCTGATGATCCCATCGATGTGCCTAACGACGCTTCTTACTTACAGCGAGACTGGCTACTTACCTTTCGCTACCTACTGTCTGAAAGCCACCAACAAGCCTATAAAGCTCCGCTGCTTGGCCTACCAACAAGACATGAATATACTGCGCGAACGGTGTTTGAAGTAGAACCGTTTTATCGTAGCCGAGACTTTCGTTCAGACTATGTAAGCAATGTTGAAGGCAAAACGGCGGGCGTGCAATTTACCTTAGATCATGATGCACGTAACTATACTCCTTCACCGAACGCTGGTCATCATAGTTATGCTCGATTGATTCGAGACTGGGGCAATGCCGAGCGAGCCAGCTACACGCGTTTAGAAGCGCAGCAAGTAAACTACTTTGACCTTGGTAATACTTCTTGGACAAGACAACAGAGTTTATCACTTACTGCTTATATTTCTGATATACCCACTTGGGATAAGAATGATCCCAATAGCCAACCTGCTTGGTTTGCTCAATCTGTGCTTGGAGGTGGGGATCGTATGCGTGGTTATGCCGATGATTACTTTAATGACCGAAGCGCCGTATTTTATGCAGCGGAATATCGCATGATACCTAGTTGGCAGCCACAAACCAGCGCTCCATTTATCCGTAACTATAACTTCCCATGGTGGCAATTTGCAGTATTTGCAGAAATGGGAAAAGTTGAAGACCAGTTAGATATTGCAAAACTGCACCAAAACATGAATTGGAGCGCTGGCTTTGGCGCACGTATTTTCATTGAGAATATTGTTGCGCGAGCAGACCTAGGTTTTAGTAAAGATGACTCAATTTTTCGTTTTACCGTAAATCAGCCTTTTTAATTAATCAGCGGCAACAGGTTCACAATACAAGGTCAGCTATTAGGACTAACTGGCTTAAGCCAAGCCAACTTATGCACTAAGTAAAAACTGCCCACCACATACAAACCCACCATGCTTAACTGGAAGATACGCGCATAAAACTTAGTGGTAGCTAAGCCGCCATCACTGCCAATAGTACTGCCCAGTATAATGATATAAGCCGATAGGCCAGCTGCTACTATCGCGCCTTTAGGATGCAGGTAAATAGCTTGGGCGATCAGCATAAAAGTAAGGGTAATTAGCAGTGCCATAAAACTAAACTGCGGCGCTGCAACCAATAAATTAAATACCAGCACAGCAATTAACCCACCTACAATGTTGGTGAAAATAATTCCTATACTGACTTTTGCGCCTTTAGTTAACTCGGGGTTTTGCGCCAAAATAGCCACAAAAATCACCACTAGCAAATCACTGAGTTTATCGAAAGCAAAGAAGTAGATAATAAGTGGCAGTATAACTATGGTGCTAACCACTGCCTGACGACAGGCATCTTGATGTTTTAGAATCGGCGCTTGCTGCTTTTCTGCTCCTTGGTGGAAGTCGTCTTTCACTGGTATCAGCCAATGCACAAAGGCCACTATCAACAAGGCCAAGACAAAGGCCAGCATAAAGTCGACAACAAAACTAGACGCTGCTGCCCTGCTAGCACTGGCCAACATCGGCAAGGCGATTAGTGCCACCAACAGAAATAGCACCACTAACTCATTTAAACCGGTACTGGCTCGGTAAAATACAAAAAACAAACACCAAGCAAGAATGATAAACAGTAGCAAAGGATAAGGCTGGGCAATAAGCACAACCCCAAGCCCTACCAAAAAACAGCTTAATACCGCTAGCGCTAAGGTTTTAATTAAGGCCAAATTTAGCGGTGGCTTGCCAGGCAATAACAACTGAGCGGTAAAAATGGCAGTAACAAATGACATACTCCACTCTAAACTTACCGCCAGCACCAGTACCAAGGCACTCACTAAGCTAAAGCGCAACATATGCGCTTTTAGAGGATTAGCAAGCCGCAAGCTTAAGGCCTTAGTAGACATAAGAGAACCAGCTTTTAACCCTTAAGGCCAGCTTAGCCAACGCTTTCATAATGAAGGTGCCTTCGGTATATACCGTTACATCTGCTTGTGCACCAATTCGTCGTAAGCCATGGGCAGTATCATCAGAGAATTTGATGATTACCGGAAAGCGCTGCGGATCTCGCAACCAACCAGCCGTTTGCGGAATAGTAGGTAGCGCACCTAAGTTGTTAGATTGACCATAATTAACCGCAAACCCAATTGACACCACCTCGCCTTTGAAGATTTTGCCTGGTGCAATATCTAGGGCTATTTCCACCGGGTCGCCCGCTTTGATATTGGCAATATTGTTTTCTCGCATATAGGCCTCAATCCACACCTCTTTGGTGGTGACAAAAGTCATCAGCGGTTGGCCTTTATTCGCGTAATAACCAGCTTCTAGCTGTAAGTTAGTCACCCCTCCCTCAGAAGGCGCAACAATTACGGTTTTAGATAAATCCAAACGGGCTTTGCCCAACTTAGCTAAAGCGGATTGCAGCTTAGGGTTATCTTCGCCGCTCACCCCAAGATTTTGTTTAGCTTGTTCCAACTCTGCGTTGGCCTTGGCTACCGAAGCTTTAGCTTTGGCCACATCGCTGCGCGCTCTATCAATATTTTGCTGCGGCACAACGTTTTGGTCTTCTACGGCAAACAAACGATTGGCGTCGGTAAGAATCGCTTGATAAGAGGTGGATGCTTCAAGTAAGCGCGCTTGCGCAGCCGAAACGCCAGCGGTTCCTGCACCAATTTCTTGCCCGGCTAACTCTAATGCGGCTTCGGCTTGAGTGACCGCCAGCACGTATTCTTCTTCGGCTACCTTGGCCAAAGGTTGGCCTTTTTCAACTAACTGGTTGTTCGTAACATTCACTTCAACCAGTTTGCCCGATACCGAGGCGGCAATCGGCACCACAAAACCAAATACCCGAGCATTGTCGGTATTAGGCGTCACTCTATCGCTCACGACATAAATAATAAAAACCAAAATACACAGGGCAAATACCAACAACGAACTTTTACGTAAAGGGTTGCTTGGCGCAGCTTCTGAGGCTTCATTTTGTTCAGACATCGTGTTTCTCTTATTTCCGTATTTATTTTACTTAAGGCTAATTTTTGTTTTGGTACTTAATCGTTAGCATCTGCCTGCTCTTGAGAATTTAGCTCTAACCATGCTACTAACAAGCGGTAACTAACTGCTAGAACTACTGCTCCTAAGAACAACCCTACAAAGCCAGACATTAGCATTCCCCCTAAAGAACCTAACAAAATCACCAGCATTGGCACATCTACGCCGCGCCCTAGCAATAAAGGTTTGAGCACATTTTCACTAAAGCCCGCTAGTATGCTCCATACAGCAAAAATCCCTGCCACCACCGTAGACTCGTGGTTAAAGACATAAATGACCACCGGCAATACCACTAAAAACGGCGGTAATTGGGCAATGGCCAAAATCAGCACCAACACCGACCATACAGCCGCCCCCGGTACGCCTACGGCAAAAAAGCCGATTGATAGTAAAGTAGCTTGAATAACCGCAACACCAAGCACGCCTTTTGCCACGCTTTGAATGGTATTACTGGCTAAATTGGTTAAGTAGCTACCATGCTTACCTGCCAAGGCATTTGCTAACGATTGCGCTCCCAGTACCGCTTTTTCACCGTTTGCCATAAATACTCCGGCAATAATTACCGAGAAGCAAAACATCAACAGTCCGCCAATAAGCCCACCAGCAAAACCAATCACCTTGCCAGCCACGTCACCCACTTGGCTTGCATAAGTACCTAAGTAGCGCTGTAAATCACTGGCAGCTAAGGACCACTGCGCATGTACTTTTTCGCCAATTAGCGGCCAAGATTTGATTGAATTTGAAGGAGGAGGAATTTCAAAGCTGCCCTGCTGAACTTGCTTACCTACAGCAGCTAAACTGTCGATTGCTGCGGTAGTCACCTTAACCCCAGGTACCAAAATTATGGCTAGAAACACCAGCACAATAATGGTGGCGGCTACACCACCTTTACCCACCACATTTTTGAGTTTTAAATACAGAGGATTAAGCGCTACAGCCAAGATCATCGCCCAAATGACCGGGGTAATAAAGGGCCGCACAATGTCGATACACCATGCGGCTAACAAAAATAGTAAACCTATTTTTATGGCGGCTTCCATTGCACCGCGCTCAAAGGTTTTTTGATTCAACATATCCATGTTCTCTAGGTTATTAAAATGAACTGAAGTTGCTACCCTGCCACTTCAGTGATGCTAAATAGTATAGAGAATAAGCCAAGTAATTGTTTAGTTTATTAAAAACAATCTATAGAGAATTTTGCTAATTTAAGCGCCTGCTTGCTGCACAGTTTTAGAGCTCACCCAGCATTTGGTTTATTTAAAACTGCAAGCTTTGCTCCTCTCCCACATAAACTAGGGTTTGTCGCTGAATATCAAAAGCGCTAATTAAGTGAACAATAAAGGTACGTTGTTGCAACATACCCGCAAAACTGCCGCTGCGTTTGGCAATATGTAAACAGCGCTTACTGTTATCCCATTCAAACACAATTTCGCTATAGGCCCCTTGCTCATAGCGATAACTGTCGCCCTCATCTTCGTACAAGCAAAAGCGGCCATCCTCACCCGCGTATACCTCAATGATAAGCGGGTCACTGGGCAGTTCATCGTGATACTGCACGTCGGGGCCATGTGGAATAATGGCTCCTGCTTTCACCAATAAGGGCATAATATCGATAGGCGTGCCCATCGCAATAGTTTGCCCACCTTGATAGCAATGCTTGTTCCAATAGTTATACCAAGCAAGACCAGCAGGTAACACCACCTCTCGCTCAGCTGGATATAACTGTGTTTGCTGATGAGCGATGCCTGCATGTGCCCAGCTTAGGCTACATTTTGACGAACCTTGCCAATGCGCATATTCAACCACCAATTGATATTGTTGATTTGCCTCTAAATGACAACTCGCTTTATGGTTAAGCTGCGCCTGAGTTTGCCAACTATCAATCAACAGCTTACCGTCTAAATAGAAACGCACCCCATCATTAGCATGAATCAGCCAGTTGTACTCGCCATCGACCGGCACGGTTAGCACCCCTTGCCAACGCACGCTATAACCACTTAAAGGCAAACCCGCTGGCGGGCCACCTGCCCAGTTGCCATCGATGCTTTCAACCACTTGCGTAGCAACCAGCTGTTTGAATTGATCATCAGAAAAGTGTTGCTCGCTAATGCCTTGCAAGCCTTCCGCCGTGTGCAAATGCTCTGGAGCAATCAACTGTTGCTGCAAACTTTGTTGATGGAACATAGCTTGGGTAACTGGGCACACCATCAAACTGTCGCCAAACATAAACTGATCGCTAATGTTATGCAGCTGCGCTTGTTGCCTAAAATCAAAGGCCAGCAAACGCATCATGGTGCCGCCATGCTCAGTAATATTCCATGCTTGTGAATAGATATAAGGCAATAGGCGATAACGCAATTTGTCGAACTTTAACAAGGCGTCAAAGGCCCAATCTCCCGGCTCGCCAAACTGATAGATTTCGCGCGGTGTATTGGCGCCGTGAGAGCGAAATAGCGGACAAAAAGCCCCATATTGGAACCAGCGAACATACAGCTCTTTGTAGGCATCATCATCTACACCTTCTGGGAAGTTCGCACCAAAACCACTGGTAAAGAATCCACCGATGTCGGTAGTCCAATAAGGTAAACCCGCGGCACACAAGTTTAAGCCTGCTGGAATTTGCTGACGCAATACTTGCCAAGTAGCACTTATGTCTCCCGACCAACAAGCCGCAGCGTAACGTTGCTGACCTAAATAACTGGAGCGACTAAGAGTGAAAACACGCTTGTCTTCTGCTCCTTGCAAAATCTGCTGGCGCTGCGCTTCATAAACTCCTCGCGTGGTCATTAAGGAATAACCATTTAGCACCTGCTTCCAAGAGCCTAACTCGGTATCACGTTGCTGATGGCAAAACTCCACGCCATCTTTTGGATTTTGGGTCGAGATAAACTCTGGCTCTGTGCCATCCATCCAAAGCGCATCTACTCCTAGATCCATTAATCCGGCTTTAAGGTGTTGCCAATAAATATCACGTGCGCCTTGGCTATAAGCATCGTAAATATGGCCATCGGCCCAATGTTCGGTTTCGAATAAATAGCCATTTTCTAACAAGGCCTTAAACACTGGGCTGCCCTTGCCAACAATTGGCCAAATCGACACCATGAGTTTGAAGTGCATATCATGAAGTTGCGCAATGGTTGTGGCTGCATCGCCAAACACTTGCTCGTCAAACTGCATCGCGCTCCAGCCCAAATCTCCCCAGTATTTCCAATCTTGTACGATGTTATCGATGGGAATTTTTTTATCGCGATAATTTTTAGCTGTGGCAACTAGCTCGGCGGCATTTACGTAACGCTCTTTGCTTTGCCAGTAACCATAAGCCCAACGGCCAAACAGCGGCGCAGCGCCAGTAAGCTTTCGATAATGCTGAATAACTTGGTCAAACTCGGGGCCATAAATAACGTAAAACTCTATGCACTCTCCAGCAGCTGAGCTAAAACTAAAGCCCTCTCCTTGGCTAGTAAACTGGGTAAAAGCAAGTTGGTTCCATAACACCGCATAACCTTTGGTGGATAGTAGCAAAGGGGCTGCTATACCTTTATTAGATTGGCAAATCTCGCGGCTTTGATCTTGGTAGTTAAAGATCCCATCAGGATATTGACCTAAGCCATAAAAAGCTTGTTCACCTGAGCTAACAAAGTGCTGGCTAAGCGCGCTATCATCACCTTGTTGCTTAAAAGCAGTTTGCGCTACGCGCAGCAGCTCACCTTCGGCAGTGCTAATGCTCAAGCCGTTTTCGCTAAACGCTATATTCAAGTGCTCGCTGCGCATTTGCTCGGTAGAGCTATACAGCGGGTCAACCGTTAATTGCGGCAACACCACCAACTCACTTAGCATTTGCTGTTTGCTTAAACTCTCGGTATCAGGGACAATCTTCACTCTAAGGGTATTTGAGTTAAGCAAGCTCAGTTCGGCAAGCCCGTTACTTGGTTTGCCATCTTGAACAATAGAGAAGGGAAATACTTGGCGCGACATACAATAAACCTAAGGCATACAGAGATATGCTTAAGTGTAAATCACCCGGTAACATTTAGCGGTTTAGTAAAGCAGCAAACAAACTCAAATTAATCAATTTGGAGCACATAGCACAAAAGCGTTCTAAGCTGGCTTAACTAGAAATACTACGCTAGCCATTCGCGCGCCGACTCGGTAATGGCCACTACTGCTGGATTGGCAATTCTGCGCTCGGCAGTAATCGCAAAAAACTGTTCTCGTACGTCTTGGATGCTGCCAATTAATTCAACACCGTATTGATTCACCACTTCATCGGCAATGGCGGTCGGCACAATAAACGCCCCCACGCCAGCTTGACCAAAGGTTTTCATCAATGCGCTGTCATCAAACTCACCCATAATTTGCGGGTGAATGTTTTGTTTATCAAACCATTGCAACAGTCGTACATGCATAAGGTTTATTTCACTTGGAATTAACAATGGCGCACCGTCTAAGCAGGCCGGAAAGTTAGCTTGTAGTGACTTAGCAATGCTTGGGCTAGCCACAAAACTTACGCCACTTTCCCCTAACGCATGATTAAAACCACGCACGCCTAAACCGGGAGGCACAGGGCCATCTGCCAACACTAAATCCAAACGGTTTAGGGCTAGCTCTGCCAACAAACTCTCTAGGGTGTTTTCTTTGCACAACATGCGTAAAGGCTCACCCATGTTGTAGGCCGGCTCTAACAGACGGTAAGCAATGGTTTTGGGAACCACTTCGGCGATGCCCACTTTTAGCAACTGCGGACGTTCTGCTGACCCTTGCCTTAGGCTATCTTCCAGTTCATCACCTAAAGTGAATATTTCATCGGCGTAACTAAGAGCCAAACGGCCAGTTTCGGTTAATTCTAAGTTTCGACCCACTTTGCTAAATAAGGCGCTGCCAAAATGCTGCTCTAACAAGCTTATCTGGCCGCTGATAGTTTGTGGCGTGATATGCAGCAATTCACTGGCTCGAGCAATACCGCCTTGCTTGGCAGCCACCCAAAAATAATGCAGATGTTTATAATTTATCACAGCAAACACTTCGTATTTTTCGAACCATAAGGAAAGTATATTCGAGTATACCTAAGTATAAAAGCCCATTATGGTAGTGACTCGTGATTCAAAGTATTGATTCAGCTTAGGAGCAGACCATGCCAAGTAGTATGAAAATTGATATGCATTCACAACACTTTCCACTGAGTGAACCACTGCAAGCCTACATCAAAAGACGGATTAACTTTGCACTTGGGTCCCAGTACAACAACATTATGCGCATTGCGGTCAAGCTGTCAGATAGCAAAGAGAGCAGCGGGGCAAACGGCAAGCGCTGCCAAATTTTGGTTAAGTTAGCTGGCCAAGCCGATGTGGTGATAGAAGACATTCAAGCTCAAATATATGTTGCCATAGACCGCGCAGCTAGCCGGGCTAGTCGCTCGGTAACTCGGCGTATAGCACGGGTGCGCAATAAAGCTCTACGGGCTCCCGACATTAGTGTTGCCGACTATTACAGCTTGAGCGATGAAGACGATAACGATCCACTAAATAGCGAATTTGTAGAGTTCACCGAATACCCAACAAACTCTGCTGAGGAAGGAGTGACAAGATGAACAATCACCCTATTAGCAATACCCCTAGCCATGTTAACGAGAGCGTATTAGCCACCAATAAAGTTATTCGCAATACTTATGCCTTGCTCTCTATGACGCTTATGTTTAGTGGCGCTAGCGCGGCATTTTCTATGGCGATGAACCTGCCCCACCCCGGTATCATTATCACCTTGGTGGGCTACTTCGGCTTGCTGTTTGCCACCATGAAACTGCGCAATAGTGCTTGGGGCATAGTTTGTATTTTTGCTCTAACTGGCTTTATGGGCTTAACCCTTGGGCCAATCCTTACCGCTTACTTAAGCCTGCCAAATGGCGGCCTGATTGTTAGCCAAGCCATGGTAGCTACCGCAGTGATCTTCCTATCGCTATCTGCTTATGCCATTACCAGCAAAAAAGACTTTAGCTTTATGGGCGGTTTTTTAATGGTGGGCATTATTGTGGCTTTTCTTGCCGGTTTAGGCGCAATTTTCTTTGCCATTCCTGCGCTATCCTTAGGTGTATCGGCGATGTTCGTTCTGTTGATGTCGGGGCTAATTTTGTATGAAACCAGCAACATCATTCATGGCGGAGAAACCAACTACATTATGGCTACAACCTCGTTGTTTGTTGCCATCTTCAATTTGTTCACCAGCTTGCTGCATATTCTTGGTTTTCTTAACGGAGAAGACTAGCTAAGCAAGAGGAGAAATTAGCATGATTAACAATTTACTTAACCAGTTTTTAGGTGCTTCTGGCGATGCTCCCAAAACCGCACAGCAAGGTGGTGGAGTATTGGGGGCAATTCCGGGTGGATTAGCCGGAGGCGCTGCAGCGGGTGGCTTAATGGCCTTATTAGTAAGTAACAAATCTGCACGAAAGTTTGCTGGCAAAGCGGCAACCTATGGCGGTGCAGCGGTACTGGGTGGCTTAGCTTATAGCGCTTTTAGTAACTGGAAAAAGCAATCTAGCTCTTCGCAAAACCACCATACTAGCCAAAAATTAGAGCAAATCGATCAATCCAGCTTTACCAGTACCGCCAATAACAACGATTTTCAGCTCACGATACTTAAAGCGATGATCGCATCTGCCAAGGCAGACGGGCACATTGACGAGCAAGAACAGCAACGAATTTTTGAAGCACTAGAACAAATGGCGCTTAGCGAGCAAGTAAAATCAACCTTGTATCGACTAATGCGCCAGCCTATTTCCATTGGCGAGTTGGCCAGTGAAGTAGAAACCATCGAGCAAAAATCTGAGCTCTACTTGGCCTCTTGCTTTGCTATCAACTTAGATAACGCTGCTGAGCAAGCACACTTAGATGGCCTAGCCTACGCTCTGCGCCTGCCCTTCGATTTAGCCGAGCAGCTTCAAAAGCAAGCCCATCAAGCCATACATGAGGCAGCCTAAGCATTCAATTTAGCAAACCGGCATGGATGCTGGTGCTAACTTATTCCTCAGGCATAAGCTAAAGAACTTATTGCTACAATTTGTTAAACTTGCGCCATTCATTTAGTACAGGCACAAACTCGTGAACCGCAAAAAGAAAATCAACGAAACGCTGAAGAAAAAAGCTAAAAAAGCCAACGCTAAAAAGCAAAATAGCAACAAACCGCGCTATGTTTCAAAAGCTGAGCGCGCCGCTTTAGAAGCTGAGCAAGCAAACAATGAACAGGCTGCAACTCCCCTCTCAGAAGAAAACAACGCCAAGCCTTAGTTCAATCTAAATATCGTTACTAAACAAGCAAATAGTGATGACAGCGCGGAACATACATTAGCAAGTTTCATCTGCAACTGAGAAATTCATTAATTATCATACAAGCATGAGAGAGCTCACATTAGTGATTTTTCGCAACGAATTTATCAAGTTTCGCAGTGCTCCCTAGATAAAAGGAGGGCTAAGGTAGCCTTAAGCTAAGAACGGTTTAAGGAGTGAGAAACATGCGCCAGCATGCGATTAAGACAGGATTTTTTAAAGTGGCGGCGCTTGCTGCTGCAATTTGCAGCTTACAAGTAAATGCTGCTCCGTTAAGAGATGTAGTAAAAGGTCAAGACACCTTCATCGGTGCGGCCTTAGAAACACGCCACCTTCAAGATAAGCAATTCGCCGAGACACTGGCTCGTGAATTCAATCAACTTACCCCAGAAAACGAAATGAAGTGGAGCTACTTGCAGCCAGAGCGTGGCAAGTTCACCTTCGATAAAGCTGACAAGCTGGTAGATTTCGCTCAAAAAAATAACATGATGGTTCGTGGCCACGCCTTGGTATGGCACATTCAAAACCCTGATTGGTTAGACAATGGCGACTTCTCTAAAGAAGAAATGCTAAAAATCATGGAAGAGCACATTACCGCTGTAGTGAGTCACTACAAAGGTAAAGTGAAATACTGGGACGTAGTAAACGAAGCCTTAGATGATAACGGCGGCTGGCGCCCAACAATATGGTACAAAGCGCTAGGTGAAGACTATATTGCAAAAGCCTTTGAGTTTGCCCACAAAGCCGACCCTGATGCGATTTTGGTTTACAACGATTACTCTACCGAAGGTAAAACACCAAAAGCGAACGCAGCTTACCGCTTAGTGAAAAAACTGAAAGAGCAAGGTGTGCCTATTCACGGTATTGGTACTCAAGCCCACTTGGTAGTTGGCGTACAGCCTCGGGTTGCCGACATTGCTGCCAACATTGAGCGAATTCAAGAGCTTGGTTTAGAGTTTCACTTCACCGAAATTGATATTCGTATGCAAGATCCCGCTACTGACCGGATGTTGCAACAACAAGCCAACATGTATGAAGACTTAGCCAAGCTAACAGCTTACTATGATGAAGTTAACTTCTTCACTACTTGGGGTATTAGCGATAAATACAGCTGGATCCCGCATTGGTTTAAAGGTTACGACCACGGCTTAATGTTTGATAAGCAATACAAAGAAAAACCAGCTTACACAGCGGTTAATAAAGTATTTGCCGATAAAGCCGCCGGTAAATTTGATTGGGAGCCACCAGCACCATTAGCTGATACAGGACGCCGCTTCGAAGCCTTTATTAGTAATGAAGCGAAACAAGCAATGCCTCTAGATGGCGACATTGCCAAGTGGAATGACGCGGTATTCTACCCCTTCGCCTACAACCAGTTAGGTGGAAAAGACTTAACCTTACCAGCAGAGAGCAACATCTCGGGTCGCTTTGCCTTACTTTATGATGACAACACCCTTTATGGGCGTGTCGAACGTAGAGACGACAAAACTGTTACCGGTAACAAAGCGCAGGTTTGGGAAAATGACTCTGTAGAGGTATTCCTAGGTTTTGGTGAAGAGTTTGCGCAAATTCGTGCGTTAGTTGGCGAAGAGTTTGCTCCTACAGCCTTCCAAGCTGATATCAAAAACTACTGGAGCGAAGATGGTACTGTTCTAGAGTTCTCAATTACGCCGAAGAAAACCAAAACTCTGTCGGGTACAACTTTAGGCTTTAACATTGCCTTAGCCGATAACGATGCTGGCCCAGAAGCTGGTCGTCACGCGCAGCTTTACCCGGTGCCTGGTACTAACAACGGCTGGCAAGGTCATGATTTTGGCGAAGTATTCTTTACTGCTCAAAACACTGAAATTAGCGATAAATTGAAAGGCCAAGTAGTTAGCTTTAAAGCCGAGCCAATTGAAGGCTTTGACGCCACTAGCGCTTTTGACCTATCAAAATGGGAAAATGTTTACCACTACCCATTTGCCTTTAACCAACTTAATCCAATCAACCAAACACCACCAAGCCAAGACATTATTCATGGCACTTGGCGGGTAGCTTACTCTGGCAATACCTTGCATGGCGTTGTTCACCGCCATGACAACAAAACGGTGACCAGTGGCGATGATTGGCAAACTGACAACATTGAAATTTTCATTAAAGTTGGTGAAGAGTTTGTACAACTGCGCAGCATAGTGGGTCAAGATTTCCAGAAAAACACCTTCCCTGGTAAGCGTGTTGCCAAATGGAATGAAGATGGCACCATCATGCAATTCTCTATTGAATTGCCGGTAGACAGCTTAGCGGGTAAAACCATTGACTGGAACATTGCCCTAGCAGACAACGACGATGGACAGTCTCGTAGTTCGCAGCTGTATCCAGTTCCTGGTAACAATACTGCCTACCTAGGTGAGCAACTAACAATTCTAGAATTTGTTAAATAGCTAAGCTCTCCTGCAAAAAGCCTCGCACTCGCGAGGCTTTTTTTTAAGCAAATCTTGCAAGCTAGCCCTAGCTTGATTTATCAACAAACTAAAGCTTACTATTATTAGGCCGATAGCTAACTAAGTACGTTTATAAACAAATGCTTAGTTAATTCACCAAGGGGCAACCGATGAGCTTTGAGCTATTCAAAAAAGTCTTCTTTACTTTGATATTGATAGCCTTAGGTGGCGCTGCTCTTAGTTACATTTTTATCTACCACGTTCATGGCCGCGGAGTGAGCGCCAAAGATGGCTGGCTATTTGATATCCAGGGCTACCATCAAGGCATTAGAGAATCAAAACTCACTGAAAAACCGCTGTTTTTGTATTTGCGCAGGCAAGCCTGCCAACGCTGTATCGCGTTTGAATATGACTATTTAAACAATCCTCAAATCAAACGCATGCTTGAAGACTATGTGAAAGTACAGGTGAACATTGATACCGACCGCACCCACGAGCGTTTTGCCGACCAGTTCAACCTTAATACCTACCCATCTTTGTTTGTAATGTTTGATCCTGAGCACCACGTTTCTAGCTATTTGGTTTTAGAAATGAATCAAATTTGGGTGGCACAAGATACCTTGCAAAAAGGAAACTTCATGCCACTTTCTGAAGCGAGCTTTAGTTTATCTGTGACCCGTGCGACAATATTGGCTCGAAAAACAGCCAACATGGAAGAATCAAGCGGTGAAACGCCACCTTAACTCGCTACTCTCATATTCTCTTGTCTTAACATTGTGGTGTTTTAGCCTTAGTAGCCAAGCCAGTGAAATGGTTGACGGTTTAATGGATGACGATTGGGGCATCGCTTTTGGATTTAGAAATGCCACTATCCCCTATCGCTCAGAAACCAATACCGTTGCTGATGTTATGCCGCTGCTATATTACCGAGGCGACCGAGTATATCTAGACGGCTTAGAAGCCGGCTACAAAATATGGAAAGAAGACGACTTTGATATCTCTGTTATGGGCCGATATCGCTTCTTCGACATTCCGTCAGAGTATCAAAACCAAATTCGCGGCGACGGCATTGATTACGGTGTTCGCAGCCAATGGCGCTTCAAACCCAATTATTCTTTTAACACCGAGTTATTAAGTGATGATTCCGGTAATTTTCACGGCAACTTAGGCCTTACTTGGCAGAAGCACTACAATCGCTGGTATCTAGCGCCCTATGCCATCGCTCACCTTAAAAGCAGCGAGTACAATACCCGCTACTACGGCCTAGAGCTTTTTAAAACCCAAGCTGATGTGGATTTAAAAGCCGGTATCGATATGCGCTACCACGTATGGCGAGACTTCTATCTAGTGGGTCGCTTAGGGGGTACTTATTACGGTAAAGAAGTACAAAACGTAGATATCATCGACAAAGATTTTCAATTCGAAAGCTTTTTGGGCATTAGCTTTTTCAATCAGCAGTATCAAACCACTGAAGGCGACTGGCCAAAAGGTTACTTGAGGGTATCTCATGCTTGGGCTACGCCTTCTAACTTAGGCGATATCATCCACTTTAAAGCCGAAAAAGATGAATATAACAACCAGTTAAGCTCGGTGTTTTATGGTCACTTACTCAGTGAAACCTTGCTCGGCTTCCCGATAGACGTTTACCTAACGCCAGGCTTGGCTTATCACCATAGCTCTGAGGTACAGGATCCAATCCTAGAGTATGTGATTGCCTTTAAGGCTTATTACACCTTCACTTGGCCAATTCGTTGGCGTTTTGGCGTAGCAGAGGGCCTCTCTTATGTCACCAATATTACCTATATCGAAGAAGTTGACTTAGCCGAAGAAGGTAAAGGTTATAATCCAAGCAAGTTGCTCAACTATTTAGACTTTTCTTTAGATGTAAACTTAGGTGACTTGTTTAAGAAGCCAGAAATGGAAAAAATGTGGCTGGGTTATAACATTCATCACCGCTCGGGTATCTTCGAGAACTCATCGCTATTTGGCAGAATTAAAGGTGGTAGTAATTATCAGGGTATTCACTTTCAGTGGCACTGGTAATGAAGAGAGCCGCAACATCGGTTGCAGCTAAATAAAGCCTAACAAAAACGTTGCATAATAAGGGCGTCTTCACGCCCTTTTTTATCACAGGGATAATAGCCCTTGCGGCGATCTATTTGCTCAAACTCAAAACGCAGATAGAGCTTTTGAGCACTCACATTGCTTTCTCTAACTTCCAGCAAAATCTGTTGCCATTGCTGCTCGTCTGCCATTTCTAACATTACCCGCATAAGCTGGGTGCCTAAACCCTTGCCTTGCTGTTCGGGCGTTACCGCAATATTGATCAATTCAGCCTCGCCAGCCACCACCCGCAAAATAATGTAAGCCAATAAGCGGTCGTCTTGCCAAAGGCCAAGGTTTCGATACAAACCACCAAAGTTACTGGTGAGTAAAGCGCGGCTCCATGGGTGCGAATGTGCTTGTTGCTCTATGTTTAGCATCATCGGCACATCCATCACCGATAGAGGGCTTAAGCTTGTTTTAAGATCTGAGCACATATCTGCTGCCATAAAATACGCTTAGCTTGTTTATCGCTAGCCAACTGCTGTGGGTCGCAAAACAAGATTTTAGAATGCTTAGGTGCGGTGTTCAAAGGATCGGCCCATAACACCCAACTATCGATAGCTTCTGGAAAATGCGCGGCGCTACAAATATGAATATCGGCCCACTCTAGCTTCATCGCCGCAACAATGCCTTTAAACAGCGCTAAATGCTGCTCTAAAACTGCAGGCTCTATAATTAGCACTAGCGGCCAAGACTGCGACGCTCGCAGAGTTTTGCTTACCGGTGTGGCCCGCTTGAGCCACACATCGATATCCATCTCTTGCAGGTATTGCCGCGCTTGTTTATCTATCATCATGAGCTTCTAAGTTGCTGAATATTAATCCGCTTAAGATTACTTTTTCTTTAGGCTTAAAGTAGCTTTATTTGCCCCTTGGCTACGCGCTTTTTTAAACTTATCACGCGCCTTGTTGCTTGCCGCTTTATTCACAAACACCTTTTTCTCGGTGGCTGCTGTGGTTTCTGGTGCGGTTTTACTTGAATGGGCTACAGCTTGATTAATCTCGGCCATTTCTGCATCTGTTAAGTTGCGCCATTGGCCAGGGCGAAGTTTATCTAAGTGCACATTCATAATACGGGTGCGCTTAAGCTTGGTAACTTCATAACCCAAATACTCACACATCCGGCGAATTTGGCGGTTTAGGCCTTGAGTAAGCACAATGGTAAAGACAAACTTGCTGTTTACCTTCACCTTACAGGGCTTAGTCACGGTATCTAAAATAGGTACGCCACGTTGCATCCGTTCAACAAAACGCTCGCTTAGGGGTTTATCTACCGTCACCACGTATTCTTTATCGTGAGCATTTTCGGCACGCAAAATCTTATTTACGATGTCGCCGTCACTAGTTAGAAAAATAAGCCCTTCAGAGGGTTTATCTAAACGGCCGATAGGGAAAATGCGCTGCTTGTGGCCAATGGCATCAATAATGTTGCCTTTAACATGGCGCTCTGTAGTACTGGTGATACCAATGGGCTTGTTGTAGGCGATGTAAACACGATCAGATTTATTGCTAGCGATAGCTTTTATCAGTTTACCGTCTACTGCAACTTTATCGCCCGGTTGAACTTTAGTCCCTAACTCAGGCTTTTGACCATTAATGGTTACTCGCTGCTGTTCAATCAATTTATCGGCTTCACGACGGGAACAGAATCCCGAGTCACTGATAAATTTATTTAGACGTTTTTCGTTTGATGCGCTCACTACAAGGATCCACTAGCTAATTAACGCGCCTATTAAACCATAGAATAGCAAGCTCAATAAGCGCTTTTAGTGCTAGCTCGCCATTTGCAGCGCCATTTCTCGGCCTTGGCCGCGGATTTTGTCGATAGACACATAAAAAGAGGATGGCAATACCAGCGCGCCAGAATTTGCATGGCTGGCAAAGTAATCAATTTTGGCAGCTTTGCTTTCCAAATGATCCCAATCTTGATGCAAGCGACAAGCAAAGTTAAGCACCAAGGCACGCAGCGGTTCAATTTTAGCGGCATCGGGATTTACATGAAACTCGATGGTATCTACTAAGCGCGGGGCAAATTTCCAAGCGCGTGCTAGTTCGGCGCCCAGTTTTGCGGTGGTAGTGCCAAGGAGCTCTTGCTGCACAGCTTGGCGGTCTTCCCCTTCTGCCACTCGAGCGGCCACCTGTTCGGCAACATCGGGCGCTAAAGTAAACACCATTAAATCGCCAATGTTATGCAAGATCCCCGCGGTGAACATTTCATTAGCATCGATACGCACTTTTTCGGCTATTTTACTGGCAATGCTAGCAATCTCGAAGGTATCACTCCAATAGGTCTGCATATCCAGCTTAGGCACTCGGGGAAACGCACTAGTAAGCCAAGATACCACCACCATAGTTTTGAGCGGCGCAATGCCTAAACGAATCACCGCCTCATTAATCGAGGCAATGGTGCGGCTACGACCAAAATGAGCAGAGTTGGATAAACGCAATACTCGCGCACTAATCACTTGGTCCATGGATATCTTTTTTGCCAGCATGGCAAAATCACAATCAGGGTCGTTAAGCATGCTAACAAGCTCTTGAACCACACTGGAGACTTTGGGTAATTCATTCACACGGGATAGTAATTCTTGTTCGGTCATCCAACCCTCCTGCTAGAAAATACCGTCACTACGCTCATACCGCATCAAAGCAATGCCTTTTGCTTGTTTACACGCTTAGTTAAGCCAAGCTTAATACATAGTTCAAGCTAAACAAATAAATAACAACAATATCAGTATGATTTATAGGGGTAAAGAAAGGAATTGTCAGCAAACTCGCCAAATAGTGCCTGCCTTAGAACCTTGTTAGTAAACAGAAACTACAGTATTTATCGATAATATAAACCGCTAACTTATTTAGCTCGGTTTAACCCAGAATAATACCTTGCCTTTAATGCGCGAAGCACGCACAGGGCCCATATCAACAGTAGATACACTGCTAGGGTTTTCGCCGCGTAACCAAATAAAGCCATACTTGTCGATACAACCTATTCGTTTCACAATTAACCCAAACTTAGGGTGCAATACTTTAACTACATCACCCGCTTTAAAGTGCTTAGTCAGGTAATAACGGTGAAACATTACATAGCTGTTTTTAGGTAAAAGAGGAGACATGCTATCTCCTCTAATCTTGTTAATGCTTAAACCAAACAAGACAATTACGCCTTCAAATCCGGGTATACGATCTGTTGCGCTGGCGGATAAGGGCAAGTGGCCTTAAAGGTAGCTACACCTTTGCTTTGCCAAAAGATATCGGCAAATTGATTCACTTTATCAAGTAGCTCTAGGCAAGCACTTTTATCGATATTTTGCTTAGCCTTAGATGCAGCCAGCATAATACTGTGGCTAAGCTCATGTAACTGCGGGTAAGCATCAAGCTGAGGCTGCTTGATGTAATCTCCCCAAATCACCCTAATCTCTTCTTTTACTTTTAAACCGTGTTCCTCTTTTTGCGCGACTAGTCTGCCAAACTGAGCTTGGTCGTTAGCACTTAGTTCAGACTTAGCGTGTAGCTCTTCAAGCAAATCAACCATACGGATCATGGTTAATACCGCTAACTGAGCCGAAATAGGATCGTAGATTTTGCACGGAATATCGCAATGTGCAGACACCTTGTTAAAGCTAAACACTTCATCCAATCTTGCGAAAGCATTGTAAAACATGCTTATCTCCTTATTTTTTTGATGCTGCTTTTTTACGTGTAATAAACAACAGGCCGGCCGCAACAATAATCGGGGCTAACCATAGAAAGTGAACTAAGTTTGACCAACTAGATTGATGATCGTGACCAGCATGGGCAAACACCATACAAGGCAACAAGGCTGCACTTATTACCAGTGTTTTTACGGCAAGATTTTTCATAAAAGTCCTTTTACATTTAGGGTTAGTGGTAGGTCCTTTGATCGCCATAAGCTAGCTCAAGTTGAGATTCAAGCTCGGCTAAACAGGCCTCACAGGGTGGATGTTCTTTGGCAAACTCAAGCAAAGGATTAAGCGTAAGTTTGATTGCCTTAAGCGCAATCAGCTGTAGGTCCTCATCACTTTGCTGGTCTTGATAAATGCGTAACATCGACTGATGGGGAATAAACAAACAGCGTTGAGCATCTTCAAACTTGCCGGCACGGTTAAACATTTCGGCAAGGTTGTGATAAGCACAAATCCACCCTTGAATGGATTCAACGCAACGTGGATTTTTAACCAATCGCTCTTCAAGCAGAAAAATTGCGTCTTCGTAATAACGTTCAGCTTCAGGCCAATTTTGTTGGTTAAAAAACTGATTGCCGATATTCATCATTCCTTGCCAAGTATTCACATTTCACCGCCAACAAATACAAATGAAAATCATTATCATTAAGATCTTTTAGCTTTGCAAATACTTTGTTTATAAGGGAGTGATTATTTTTTAGCTGAAATGCCACAGGCAATGTTTAGCGAATAGGCAAACGCCAAACATGGCTATTACTTAGCAACATCACTATACAGAAGAGACAAACTGCGGCTAAACAGCAGCGACTGAGAACATCAGCAGGCTTAGTAATACCACTATTGCAACTAAGACAATCCTTTGAAACTCTCGACTAATACCAAACATATATCCTCCAAAACCACTTGCCTTTCAAATGATATTGATTATCATTCCCAATATAATTCAAGTGAATGTTTTATCTTCTTGATAATTATCAAGCGTGAGGTTTAGTTATGTCAGCGTCGATGATATCCGTATTAAAAACCAAAGAAAAACAGCTATTTCTTGAAGGAAGAACAGAGCTTTATTGTAAAGCTGGCGACCTGTTATTTAGCCAAGGACAGTCAGCTAACCACATGTATCGCATAGAAAAAGGTAAAGTATCACTGTTTCGACTAATGCCTAATGGCGATGAAAAACTGTTTAAAGTGTTCATGGCCGGCGATATTTTTGCCGAAGTTGCGTTATTTTTAAGCCCAAGAAAATACCCAATGAGTGCTCGTATAGAGCAAGACTCCATTCTCTCCTCTTTCTCCTATGAGCATGTCTTTAGTACGCTTCACCAATGCCCTGAGCTGTCACTACGAATATTGGGTTTTATGGGCAACCGCATAGGCGAATTGATGAATACTATCGACATTTTAACCCAGGTAAATGCTAATCAGCGCTTAGTGATGAAACTGGCAGAGATCTACAAGAAACAGTATGTAAAAGAGAACCGAATAGCCCTGCCTTGCAGTAAAAAGCTGCTAGCATCTCAATTAGGCATGACGCCAGAAACCTTATCCAGAACCATGAAAAAACTTAAAACCGAGGGCCTAATTGAAGAAGTAGGCTCAAACCTGTTGCTGCCCGATATCCCATCACTATGTCGCTCGGTAAACTTAACACAAGAGATGTTTAGTGCAGCTTAACTAAATACCACAACTGCTAGACCTACTTAGCAGTAAGGAAAACCATGAAGCCGCTACAGTCCATTGAAATAAAAGCATTTATACCTAGTAAGGATTTTGAAACCTCCATCCAGTTTTACCAAACCATTGGTTTTACCTTGGCTTCAAACGAGCAAGGTGTTGCCTATTTCCACCACCAAAATTGTTCTTTTCTACTGCAAAACTTTTACCAAAAACAGTTATGCGACAACTTGATGCTGCATTGGCTGGTTAAAGACCTAGATCATTGGCATCAAACTATTAGCGACAAACTCTCTGGCTCGGGATTAGCATTTAGCATCACGCCAATCAGTGAGCAACCATGGGGGATGCGTGATTTTTGCCTCACCGATCCCAGTGGAGTGCTGTGGCGTATTGGAGAAAACCAATAGAACCAAGCAACAAGTTAGGGCCTGTTGATCTTTGCTGATGGTTTTTACAGCAATTTATTAACCATTTAGGCAAGGCAGTGAGTGTGAAGTTAAGTGGGCTTAATAATCACTCGCTAACGCTGAATAAATGGCTAAGAAATGCTGCCCGAAGGGTTCAGATAAGCGAACTTTACTCTTCGTTGAACACTTTTCACTTAGCCCACTAGGTTTCAAAGTGCTCGCCGCGATTAAAGCCCGCTTATCTTGAATAAAATTTCAACACCAAAGATCAACAGGCCCTAGTAAGGAAATAAGGTGAAAATAAACAAAGAGTTAAAAACAGAAGCAGTAAATGAAGCTTTAGCTTGGTTACATTTAATTGATAATAGCCACTATGGAAAAGCCTACAAGGCAACAGCTGACTACTTTCGCTCACAAATTTCCTTAGATGAGCTCAGTAAACGCATTACACTGGTCAATCAGCAAGTGGGAGAAACCACCCGCCGAACCTTTAAGAGCGCGAATCATATTTGCAAGGTACCAAATGCACCGGTAGGTGACTATGTGGTCATAGAATTTGAGCTCGAAGCCGAATACTTGCAAAAGGTTATAGAAACAGTGACACCGGTGTTTGAGAACGGTCATTGGAAGGTTTGCGGCTATTACGTCTCTGCAGCTTAGCCAGCCTCTAGGTTCAACAAACACTTAAGAGCGAGCTTCGCCCTTATGCATTAAGCCAGTAAAGCTTGAGAATCAATTCTTAGGACTAATAGAGCAACACAAAGGATTTGCTATCGGCTCGCCAATTTCCGGTAATGGCCGCTGATCACTATCACCATACCCAATCTTAAATCGCACCCGATTTACACAAATCTTTTCTATTTCTGGTTTAAATATATCAAACAACTCAAAGCGTTGTTTTAGCTCTGGGTGACTAGCTTGATAACTAGCAAGCTCTTGGGCAAGCCAGCTATAAAACTGTTGTTCACTCACACCTAAACTGACCAACTTAGGCGAAACAAAACGTAGCACCGTAACAAAGTGGCCAGTAATCAAATCATGGATCAAATAGTTAGCAGGCAAGCGAGTTAAGTTAGCTCTCACTTCGCTATCTAAGCTTTCAAGCTCGGGAAATGCTTGATCGATTAAGCGCAAATCACCATGAAAGTCTTTAATAATGCAACCAGCAGGTTGGTGTTTATCAAGTGCCAAGGTAATGTTTTGCCCGTGGGCGACCAAGGCTACGCCATAGCGACACATTAAGTGATATAAAGGCACGACCACGTGCTTAAACAGCTTACGCAGCCACGTTTCAGCACTAATCTCAGCTAAGCTGATCAGCGCAACAATCGCTGCTTCTCCGCCATTGTCTTGCTGCATGAGAGTGGCCATAGACATCGGCCGCTGCTGCTGTGGAATTACCGCTTCTGCGCGCTCTCGCCATATACAGCCCAGCATTTCTTTATAGCGGTAAGCCCCCGCCTGCAACTGTTGCTGCTGAGGATGAGGGCAAAATACGCCTGCCACCTCTTGTTGAACATACAACCCGCGCTCTACAAACAAAGCGTCTTGCTGGCTCAAGTCCGCTAACCATTGAGACAACTGTGGCCCCTGAGCAATAAACTGCCCGGGGATCCCTCGATAACAAGAAGTATTAAGAATGGTTAAGGCGGTTTTCACATCAAAAGCCAAGGCTGGGTTGTCGCTGCTTAGGGTGCGAATAGATTGCTGTGCTAGCCAGCAATCGGCTACTTCGCCCAAGTAAATCATCGAGCCTTCGGCTAAGTATTGCGCATATTGCACCTGAATAAAGCGCTCAAACTGCCAAGGATGAACCGCCAAAACATAATAGGTATTCTGCCAATCATTAGGCAGTTTGGAATTCATAGAGCTAAATGCTTGCTCACTCAAGGTTTGTTCAAGTAGGTCTGCTTGGCTTAAGCCCGGTTTAAAGCCTACCTGGCAGAGTGTTTTATCTACGGCTAGGTAATGCAGCTTAATTGCGCTTGCCGATTCTGGCGCATAGCTCGCAAGCTCTTGGCTACCCCAGCCTAAACGCCCCTTGTTAGCAATGGCCTTAGGATGAGCGTCTAAATATGCTTGTCGCTGGGTTTCGCTAAGCAATACTAAATCGGTCGCATTGATGTTTTGTTGCTGCTCCCAACGCAGCACATCACTGTATAAGGTTTGTTGTATCTCCTCTAACAGCCCAGCTAAATTAATATCACTAATCTGAATTTGGCTTTGAATATCCAACAGTAATTCACTAGCAAGCGGGACACTTGCATCACTTAATTCAATGCTTGATGGCTCAATAATAAACATGCCCCAGATAGCCTGCTTGGCGTTAAAACGCCAGTTACGACTTGCCGTAGCCAGAACATATTGCAAAGTATCCGAGGGTTTAGCTTGCTGTTTACTAGCGTCTACTAGACTAAATTGAAGCCGTTCTTCAAACTGTAATTCACTCAAAATTTTTGCGACCAAATGAGTATTGGCCAACTGCCACTGAGCTTGATTGAACATTACTTCTCCTAACCCCTTGTAAAACTAAGTTTATTTTTTGTTGCTATTTTTGTTATCAATATATTGACATGAGCCACAAAAATAAACAATGATAATGCAAATTATTATCATTTGTATTTAAGTTGTAGTTTTGTTGTATCGCTGCTTACTCATTCTTTTGGGCTTAAACCAAACTTTGGTGCTGGCTTTTTTGCCAGAACTATCGAACTTACTCGGGTTTACCCAAAGCGAAAAAGACTTAGGATTAGTCACCCTGATCTTAAACCTGAACCTAATCACTTATTGGTTTGGCGTGAAATTTTGGGGAAATAGACTTAGCCAATTAGGCCTTTGGACTAGCACACGCATTGCTGTGGGCGGCTTCTTAGTAGCCAATGTATTATTTTGGCTAAGCCTTTTTGCCAGCGAGCAAACTTCGCTACTAGTGGTTGGTGCAAGCCGTTTGTTGTTGGGTGTATTTAGCAGCGCTTTTGTTATTTTGGCTCACTGCCACCTTAGCGTGGTAAACAAAACTAACCTTGGGCAACTGGCCAAAACCAGCGGTGCCATCACCATTGGCAGATTATTAGGGCCTAGCTTGGCCTTACTTCCTCTGGCCACAAATTGGCTTATGTTTAGCCCTATTGTGCTGGTTTTACCTGCCTTGTTATATAGCCTTAGCACCACCCCGCCGTGGTCTAGCGCTAAGCAACAGCAAACCCAAAATCACGCTATAACCTCATCTAAGTCTTGGCATTTTAAAAGTATTTTAAGCTTGGCGGTGCTAACCACTTCACTGGTTAGCATTGTTCAATATTATGTTCTTCCCCAGCTATTTAACTTTGGTTATCAGGGTGAACAAGCCAGCAAGGTATATGCCTCTCTACTGCTGTATTTAAGCTCGGCACTGATTGTTTATCAGTTCTTCTTACTGCCTGTAATCTCCCGCTACGCGCGGCTTATTCCCAGCCTATTTTTACTATTTCTTGGTAGCGGCGCCATGCTACTTAGCCTCTCGGTAGCCACTTGGTGGCTGTTATTGCTGGCATTAGCCCTCTTGGCTTTTGCTATTTCAGGCCTGCCAAGTTGGTATAGCCAACAAGCCTACCAAGCCAATCCATCACTTTCGTTTAGAGCAAAACGAAGTGCCTATTTAGCCAGGGCTCACACCGCTGGCTACCTGCTAGGTACCGCAGTAGCGAGTATCAGTTTATTGCTGAGCATCCCCCTGCTCACCCCAATTTGGTTGTTCAGTTTGGCAATGATCGGATTGATCGTTCACCTAAACCGACAAGCTCAACTGCAAGCAACTCTTACGTAACAACAATAACTAAGGTTCAAGGAAGATAATGAACAAACTAAACACTTTAAGCACCAAGTTAACACCACTAGCACTCGTGCTGTTTGCCAGTTGTGGCCATGCAGCCAATACCTTGGAAACGGTGGTAGTCACCGCCAACCGGGTGGATACCTCAATCTCAGATATCGCAGCCACCATGTGGGTGATTGAGCAAGACCAGTTAAACCGCGAAATAAACACCGGTGCCGACTTAAAAACCGCCTTAGGTCGTCTCATCCCTAGCTTTGATTTTGGTAACGAAGGGCGTACCAACTTTGGCCAAAACCTGCGTGGTCGCTCTGCGCTGGTAATGATTGATGGCGTATCGCTTAACTCAACCCGCGCAATTAGCCGCCAGTTAGACAGCATAGACCCATTCAATATTGCTCACGTAGAAGTACTATCGGGCGCTACATCGATATATGGCGCAGGCGCAGCCGGCGGTATTATCAACATCATCACCAAAAAAGCGACGCCAGATGAAACAAAAGTTGAGCTAAGAGTTGGCGGTTCTTCTGGTTTTAGCAGCAGCGAGGATCTCAACAAGAACCTAGCGTTAGCAGTATCTGGTGGTAGCGAAAAACTACGAGGAAGACTGTCTGCCGCTTACGAAGGGCGCGGCGCATCCTACGACGCCAATGGCCAAATGATTTTGCCAGACATCACCCAAACCGATCTGCAATTTAATCAAAGCATCGATATCATGGGTAATCTTGAATTTGAACCCACCAGCGAACAGCTATTATCGCTTACAGGCCAATACTACAACAGCGAACAAGATACAGAGTACGGCACTTATTTGGGTCCTAACTTAGCCGGTATTTTTGGTGCACCAGAACTAATTAGCATACAAAAAGGCCTGCAACTAGAGGAGCAACCCGCTACCGAGCGTGTGCTAGTTAATGCGCAATACCGACACAACAACCTGCTAAATCAAACCATGCTGGCCGAGGCGTATTACCGCAGCGAGTCGATGCAGTTTTATCCCTTCCCATCGATTTATCAAGTAACCGGCTCGCCGCTACCCGGTAGTAGTTACCCCTTATACGGCGCATCATTACAAGAAACCGATGTACTTGGCGCAAAACTGCTGTTCACCAAAGACTTTGATAGCCTGGAAATTAGCTACGGTATTGATGCCGAGTCTGAGTCTTTTTCTGCCAAGCAAAAAATCTTTGATACCAACACCGCGCTAGCCTCTGGCGGCATGAACTTTAAGCAAGTACAAACCCTGCAGCGCTACCCAGATATTGATACCCAGAAGCTGTCGGCTTTTGGCCAAGCGAACTGGGATATCAACCAAGATTGGAGTGTATCTGGCGGACTACGTTACCAATACATTGAACATGAAGTAGGCGACAACGTAGGCGTATTGCAACAACACCTAGCAGGCCTTGGCGCTTACGGCCCGATCTCACCAGATGCCATTAAGGGCGGCAAAACCGACTACAACGAGCTGCTGTTTAACCTAGGTGCAATTTATCGAATTAACGACCAACAGCAACTTTGGGCCAACTTTAGCCAAGGTTTCAACTTACCAGACCCAGCCAAATACTACGGCAATGGCACTTACAGTGGCACCTACGGAGACGGTCCAAGCTTGGTTGACAGCATTAACGTTGCCGATAACCGCCTTGAAGGAGTTAAAACTAACTCACTCGAACTAGGTTGGCGTACCGCCCAACAAAACTACGATGTGCAATTAGCGGCTTACTATTCATTGTCGGATAAAACCACTTCTTACGATCGTAGCAACCTAGCAGTAGTAGTGAACGACGATGAACGACGCATCTACGGACTAGAAGGACAAGCCAACTACCTGTTCACCGAAAACTGGTACGGCGGTGTACAAGCGCATTTAATCAAAAGCCAAACTAAATCAGACGGCTCTTGGAGCGCACTAGCAGCCGAAGAAACCAGCCCATCTAATGCCGTACTGCGCGGTGGTTACGACAACTTTAACTATGGCGCCGAGTTGCAATGGCAAACTCTGGCCGACTACAGCGATGACAACGGCGGAGAGCTTAAGGGTTATTCGTTAGCAAACTTAAGTGCCTACTACGCCTTGCCGATTGGCCAACTTAACTTTGGTATTCAAAACCTCTTCAACAAAGACTACGAAACCCTTTGGTCACAACGCGCGCAGATCCTTTACAGCAGCATTTCGGCACCAGAATTGTTTAGCTTTAAAGGCCAAGGCAGAACCTACGCACTTAGCTACAACGCTGAATTCTAGGGGATAGCGCTTGTTTACTTTTAATAATATTTCCCTCCAACTGGGGGGAAATACCATTCTCAAAAATATGAGTGGAACGATACAGCAAGGCGCGGTTACCGCGCTTATTGGTCCTAACGGCTCAGGCAAGAGCACTCTATTGTCGGTGCTTTGTGGCTTGCAAGCCCCTTCCAGTGGGCAAGTGGAATTTGCTGGCCAAGCTTTACCAAGCTATAGCCGTGCTCAGCTAGCTAAAAAGCTAGCCTTGTTACCACAACGCAACCCCGTGCCTGCCACCTTAAATGTGGCCGACTTAGTGTGTTTTGGTCGTCATCCTCACCGTCCTTGGTATAAAAATATCTCTAACGACGATAAGGAAATCATTGATTGGGCGATGCAAGAAACTGGGGTTAAACATTATGCTCGGCAATTGCTTACCGATTTATCAGGTGGCGAACTACAGCGAGTTTGGTTAGCGATGGTGCTTGCCCAAGATACCGAAGTATTAATGTTGGATGAACCGACCTCTTGGTTAGATATCTCTCACCAATTAAGCCTGCTAAAAATTGTTCGACGTTTGAACCAGAAATACCTCAAAACCATAGTATGGGTACTCCACGATTTAAACCAAGCCGCGCAGTTTAGCGACCAAGCCATTTTGATAAATCATGGCCTCATTGTGAATAGTGGTGAGGCCAAACGGGTGATTAACGCCAAGGACGTAAGCGAAGTTTACCAAACACCGGTTACCAGCCACCAACTAGGACAACAACAAATACTATGGCCAGAGGAACAGCAATGATCCTGCTAGCAACTCGCCTGATGTTTTTAGCCATAACCTTACTAAGCACAACAGCGGCTCATGCCGCGGGCCAGCAAGTATGTTTAAGCAATTGCGTTAGCCTCGAGCAGCCTGCTGTGCGGGTAGTAGCACTGAATTGGTCAGCAACGGAAATGCTGCTGAGCTTAGATATTGTGCCAGTGGGAGTAACCTTAACCAAAGGCTACAAAAAGTGGCAAACTAACCACCCTGCACTGCCCGACTCGGTCACTGAAATAGGCCGTCGCCAAGAGCCAGATCTGGCCACTATCGCGAGGTTAAAGCCCGACTTAATTATCGGTTATGAATTTCGCCATCGCCGAATTTTAGACGCCTTAGAGCACATAGCGCCTACTTTGCTTTACCAGCAATTTCCCTCAGCTAAGCAAACTGAATTTAGTTACTTTGAGCAGTCGCAACAGGTATTTAGTGGCATTGCTAAGTTAGTGAATAAAACTGAACTCGCTGATGCAACTTTACAGCGTTTAAGCCTGCGCTTAGCCGAGCTAAAACAGCAACTTGCAGACCAAGGTTTAAGCAATAAACCAATTGCTTACGCCAAGTTTGTTGGCATGGGTTACGGCTTAAGAGTGTTCACCGATAAAAGCCTGGCCGGTGCGATAAGCCAGCAGCTAGGGCTTAATTATGTTTGGCAGCAAGGTTTACCGGGTAAAGATTTTATCCACCTGCAACTTGAGCAGCTGCCAAAACTAAGCAACAGCCATTTGCTGCTTGCGGGTAACCAAGTAGACGGCGAGCGCATGATGCATTCACCAGTGTGGCCTTTATTGCCCTTTGTTGAGCAGAACCAGTTATCGGAAGTTGAACCTTTATTTAGTTTTGGAGGGCCACTGTCGTCGATAAAAATGGCTGAATCTTTTGCTAATTCACTACTAGATTGGCAGGAGCAACAAGGTGGTTAAATCTCTTTCTTCAAGCCTAGGTTTATTACTGCTACTGCTAAGCGCATACTATTTTAGCCGCCCCGCCATTGCACCGGTTGGTTTGGCAGACGCAATGCTGACTAACATTTGGCTACCTACCGCGCTAATGGCTTTATGCACTGGCGCACTGCTGGCAAGTTCTGGCTTCTTAATTCAAAACAGCTTAGATAACGACTTTGCCTCCCCATCTACCTTAGGAATTGCCGCTGGTGCGCTGCTTGGTGCAGTGCTAGTACGGGTAATTGTACCTGAGGCCAATCTACAACTGGTATGGATGGGTGCCTTAGTGGGTGGCCTGTTGCTGTCTTTAGCGGTATTAGCGGTTAGCCAGCTAATTGGAGGCGGCAAACTACCAGTGGTTTTAATTGGCATGGCGCTAGGTTTAAGCGCTGGCGCGCTCTCTTCGCTGTTTATGCTGTACTTCGAAAATCAAACCGATGGCTTGTTTTTATGGGGCAGCGGCCAAGTACTTCAAACCAACCCTGAAGTACTAAAACAAACAGCGCTACCCATGCTGGCATTTTTAGCCTTAAGCCTCTTGGTCTTACCTAAGTTAGCGCTATTTTTATTAGGCGATACCAATGCCGCAGCCTTGGGTTTAGCAGTTAAACCTTGGCGCTGGACTATTTTGCTGCTCGCCATTGGCCAAGCTGCCTTAGCCACTTCAATTGTTGGCATGATTGGCTTTGTGGGCTTAATGGCGCCTCACCTTACTCGCTTAGTATTAAGACTCGCTAAGGGCGAAAACAATAATGTCGCTTTACAATGGCTAGTCACCGTTATTATTGGTGCAGCCTTAGTATTAGCCGCAGAGTGGTGCTCGCGTAGCTTACTGTTTCTAGGGTATCGCTTACCAACTGGCGCTTTTACTGCCTTGCTTGGTGCGCCTTACTTTGTATTCCTGCTCTTTCAACGCTCGGGTAAAGCGCTTGCAGCCGTGGAAAGCCAAAACATCGGCTTAACACCTATCATTCATGCCCGCCCTCGCGTGGTACTGGCTTCGCTTTGCGCTCTGCTTGGTTTAAGTTTGTTTTTTTGTTTGCGCAGCCCACAAGATGTAGGCGCAATATGGGTGAATCAGCGGGTGCTGTTGGCGGGTTTAGGTGGTTTTGGCTTAGCCTGCGCAGGTACTTTGCTGCAAACCTTATTTAAAAACCCCATGGCCAGCCCAGATATTTCTGGTGTAAGTGCGGTGGCAGTATTACTGATTGCCGTGGTATTGGTGTACTTTCCTGCAGCGAATCAATGGCAGTTAACCCTCGCCGCGTTGGTCGGTGGAAGCTTAGTGATTGGCTTACTGTCTTGGGGCTTAAAGCAGCAGCTCAGTGTTGCCCAGCTAGCCTTATTTGGCATTGTAATTACTGCCTTTGCTGGCACCGCCACCCAGATTTTACTCACCTTTGGCAGCTCCACCGCCTCGGTCACCATGATGTGGTTAGCGGGTACCACCTACGGGGCAACCTTTGATCGAATTATCCCAATTGCTTCGGTTATCGCACTTTGCTTGGTTGCCATCATCCCGCTATTAAGGCAGTTAGATTTAATGCCGCTTGGCGAAGTTATTCCTAAAACCTTAGGCCTGGCGTTACAGCGCCAACGTTACTTGTTATTGGCTATTTCGGCGGTTCTCACTGCTATTTGTGTATCCAGTATTGGGGCGATTAGCTTTATCGGCTTATTAGCACCGCACTGTGCGCGGCTTTTAGGTTTATATCGCCACAAGCATCTATTACCTGCATCGGGCATTACTGGTGCCATTTTATTGATATGGGCCGACAGCTTAGGCCGCGAATTAATGGCGCCTAACGAAATACCCGCTGGCCTTATGGTATCGGTTATCGGCTCCATCTACTTCATTTTACTCTTGCTTCTTAGCTACAGGAATCGCGTGTGAATACACTCCAACAATTTCTCAATCAACGTGTGTCTTACCACGTTCATGAGCTGTCTTTGCCGGCGCCTAATACCCAGCAAATGACCGATATATTACAAGCGGCCATGAGCACTCCCGACCACGGAAAGCTAAAGCCATGGCATTTTTTAGTGATTAAACAAACACGTATTGAAGAGCTAATCAGCTTGCTACAAACCGCATGGCAACAAAGCAATAGTGAGCTAGATCCACAGCGAGCGAAACGCCTTGCCAGCTACTTAAAACAAGCCCCCAGCATCGTGTTGGTATCAGCCGAAATAAACGAGCCCAGCCCCATCTCCAAACAAGACCAAGTGTTCTCTGCTGCAGCCGCATGCCAAATGATTTTGTTAGCTGCAGACGCTTTGGGGTTTGGCGGGGTTTGGTATAGCACCGACGCGGTCGAGCTACCTAATGTGCGCCAATTATTGGGCCTACAAAATAAGCACCAACCAGTAGGTTTTTTGGTGTTAGGTAGCCCAATAAGTAAAAGAGAAAAAGCCCGCGCGAATGTGAGCGACCACAGCTTCGAGTGGCTTGGCGCGGCAAACGTAAGCCCTTGGGGAGAAACTAAATCAGCCAATCAGGAGCGACTAAAATGAGTACCCATGCACTTTGTCAGCAGGCTTTTTTCAATAGCCTTTTGGCTGAAACCGCCAACAAACATCTCGAGGGAGAGTCGGTCTTTCTTCCTCTTTCTACTAAGGCCAGCTTGGAGTTAAAGCTACGTTACGTATCGCCCAGCTGGCGCCACCGTTATAGCGGCGAAATCATTTTGCATGAGGCGCAAAGCCAAAGCCCAATAAGCTTTAAGCAAGCTACTACCCTGATTGTAAATGCACTTTACCCTGAGTTAAGCGAAGACAAAAAAGCCTTATTCTTACAGCGGGTGCAAGATTCTAATTGCTACATAAATAGCGCTGAGCAGGCACTAGCAGAGCGCTCTACGCTTACGCTAGACCAGTTTATTATGTCGGAACAAAGTTTAACTGGTGGCCACAGCATGCACCCTGCAGGTAAAAGCTGCGAGCCGCTTAACCAGCAAGAGAAAACCCAATATTTGCCAGAGTTTGCTGGCCAATTCTCGATAGAATGGTTTGCGGTACATAGCTCGCATTTAGTAGGCGAAAGTGAAATTGGCGACCTGAGCGAAAAGCTCAAACAGCTGTATAGCAACAGCGTTAAAATCGCCAAAGAGCCGAGCGAAATTCAATTTATCGATAAACAATGGGTGCCGTTTCCTATGCACCCCTTGCAAGCTAAAGCCTGGCGAGAAAGCCAGCAGGCTTTAAGCCTGAATGAAGTGGTAAAAGACTTAGCACTAAGCTCACCAGGCTGGACAGCTACCTCGTCTAGCCGTGCTATTTACCATCCACAACAAGCTTGGATGCTAAAAGTTTCATTACCGGTTAAGCTCACCAACTCTTTACGCCTATTAAGCAGCAAAGAAGCCAAACGAGGCATTCAATTTTCTCAACTACTTAATAGTGAGAACGGAGCAGAGTTACGCCAACGCTTGCCAAACAGTTACTTCATCGAAGAGCCGCTTTGGGCCAGCATTAACGACATTGATGGAGAGGTGTTAGATCTTCCACTCATTAGTTTTAGAGAAAACCCCTTCCATAAATCCAATCAAGAGAAAAGCCAGTTAAACGCAGCCAATGTGTATTGTTTAGCTAGCATAAACCAAGTAAACGCCAGCCAAACCGAGCCGCAAATAGTTAGCTGGATTAAGCGCTATGCCCAGCAACAGCAACTGTGCTTTGAGCATGCTGCACTGCATTGGATGTCGACTTTTTGGGATAATGTAATCAAGCCACTGTGTATCGCACGTTCAGATTATGGCTTTGTTTTGCTGGCCCACCAGCAAAATATCTTGGTCAAGATTGAAGATAATTTACCTACAGGCTCAGCCTTTAGAGATTGCCAAGGTATCGGCTTAACCAGCCAAGCATTAGCATTATTCAAAGAGCAACTTAGCGATGGCGTACCTGAGTACTTTATGGAAGCTGAGCAGGTGAATCCTTATCACGCTTACTATTTGATAGGAAATACCTTACTCAACACCATCGCTGCCATCGGAGCAGGCGAGCTAATTAACGAAACCAAACTGTGGGATTTATGTCGTGACAAAATGAGTGAGCTTAGCGCCAGAAACCCAAAAGATAACTCTTTTTACAGCTACTTACTCAACTCACCAAGCCTTCACTGGAAGCGCAATTTCTATTGCTTTTTAGCCGACCATAACGAGGCAACATTAGCCGACCCGAGCCAGATTTACTGCTCTATTTCAAATCCTTTTAAACAGCAAAAAGCTGAGCAATTAAGCTTTAAAAGCTTAGCCGGAGGCCGAACCCTGTGTTTCGCAGATGAACGCATCTCGGATAATGCCATTAAGTTCGAGATTCGAGAGAACGGGACAAGCCTAAGCCGGGGATTAATGGAAAAAGTAGGTGATTGGTGCCAACTCAGTTTTGAAGAAGATAATGCGCAGCTAAATGCGACTCATAAAACCGATGACTTACTATGGTGGAGCGCTGCTGAACATGGCTTGTTCCAACTTAACGTAGCTGCCTTGCAAAGTAACTACTACCCCAAAGCAGCCAAAGCTTTAGTTGCGGAGTCTCAATATAAGGCTTTGAGTTTAAGTCAGTTTTTGCAAACTGCGCCACTATGGCGAGAGCAACAAGCAGCGCATCAGCCACAAACCTCAGTGGCCACTAACGGCATAAAGCATCCTTCTCGCCCCAACAAACCAACCGGGCAAGTATTTACCCGCTATTTTTATCACCTTAAGCGACAAGTCACCTTTAGGGTGATAGACAAACAGCGAGACTTAAGCTGCTTTAACCGCTGGCACAACCACCCCATTATCTCACCGGTATGGGAGCTAGAAGGCAGCCTTCAAAGCCACACTGAGTACCTAAGTAAAATGGAAGAGGACGCCCATCAATATGCCGTAATTGGTGAATTTGACGGCGTTCCCTTTGGTTATTTTGAGGTGTATTGGACGCCAGAAGACAGGTTAGGTCCGCATTATCAATGCCAAGATCACGACCGAGGAGTACACATACTGGTAGGTAATTTTAGCTTTAGAGGCGGCGTGTACTTTGATACTTGGGGCTCGGCCATTTTGCAGTACTGCTTTTTAGATGAGCCCAATACCCAACGAATCATGGGCGAGCCGCGTGCCGATAATCACCGCGTAGTTAGCATTACCGAAAGACTAGGTTTAGAAAAGCAATTCGAGTTTGATTTTCCTCACAAGCGAGCGGCGCTATTACAGTGCGACCGCGAGCGTTTTTTCACTCAATATGCGATTTAGGGATAGTAATATGAACACTCAAAAACTAGATCTATTAGGCGTTGGTATTGGCCCCTTTAACCTTAGTATTGCCGCGCTTGCCAGCACTAAATCGGCCCTTTCCACCTTGTTTCTAGAGAGAAAAAAGGAGTTTGCGTGGCACCCTGGTTTGTTGCTTAACGACGCAAAAATGCAAACCTCTTACTTAAAAGATTTAGTTACTGGTATAGACCCAACCAACCCCTATAGTTTTTTAAACTACTTGGTGGAGCAGCACAAACTCTATCCGTTTATTGCTTCCGGCCAATCGGTAATATCGCGCCTAGAGTTTTCCCACTACTTAAGCTGGGCGGCCCACAGCTTGGCTAATACCCGATTTGACCAAAACGTTCAGTCAATCGAATTTGATGGTGACCTTTTTAGCATCGAGACTGACAATCAGTGTTATCAAAGTAAGCATTTGGTTGTAGGCACCGGCATGCAACCGCAAGTACCTGCGTTTTGCGAACCACACATAAGCAATAGCTGTTTTCATGCCAGTGAATTAGCGCTTAGAAAACCCAATTTAAGCGGTAAACGAGTAGCTATAATTGGCGGCGGGCAAACCGGTGCAGACGTATTCCAACACCTCTTCGACAATACCTTTGGTGAAGTAAAAGAGATTAACTGGATATCGCGCCGCTCTAACATAGAGGCCTTAGATGAAAGCTGCTTTACTGACCAGTACTTCATGCCAGATTACGTAGATGGTTTTTACCAACTGGCACAGCAAACCAAGAACAGTGAAGTATCGCGACAGAAGCTAACCAGCGATGGCATCACCAATGATTGCCTACAAGGCATTTATCAACGCTTATATCACGACCGTTTTGTACTTAATAAACCGAGTTGGTGGTCTATTCAACCCAATCGTACCCTTATGTCTATGGCACATTCAGAGCTTGGTTATAAGCTGCATTTGGAACACGGTCTTACCCACGACAATACTCAAATAAACGCCGATGTAGTGATTCTGTGCACCGGTTATAGCCGTGCTCTACCGGCGTGCTTAAGTGAACTTGCCAAGCAAATCCCACTTAATCCACAAGGCCTGCCCGAGCTATGCCCAGACTTTAGCGTGAAATGGCCTGGTGCGAGTCGCAACCACATTTACATGGTTAACGCTGGCATTCACAGCCACGGTATTGCCGAGCCACAACTAAGCTTGGCCACTTGGCGTGCGGCCAAAATACTTAACCACGCCAGCGGCCAAAATCTCTACGATATTGAGCCCGCCGAGGCGGTAGTTGACTGGGGATTAAATGCTATAGAGCAAACTGAACAGCGTTTAGCTGCATTAGGTTCATAGTAATTAATTGCGGCTTCGGCCGCTTTATTTCCCTTCAGCAGCCCTCAAGTTACCTATCTAGAAACAAGCCTCCAAAAGTTCTGGAGGCTAGTATTTATGCGCTGAAACTACGGCACTTATGAAGCATCTTTATAGGGGTTACGCGGGTCTTGCGTCCAGTTCATGTAAGGCTTCTCGGCCTCCTTTTGCTCCATCTTAATACACTGCTCAACTGGGCAGGTGATTTGGCAAAGGTTACAGCCAACACATTTATCTTCAATTACTTCAAACGCAACACTGCCATCGGCGCGTTCTGTTTTATTGATGGCTTGGTGAGAGGTATCTTCACAGGCAATATAGCAGCGACCACAGCCAATGCATTTATCTTCGTCAATATCGGCTACAACCTTGTAGTTCATATTGAGGTACTTCCAGTCGGTAGTATTGGGAACTGCTAGGCCTTGGAAGTCAGTGATTTTTTCATAACCCTTGCTGTCCATCCAATTAGATAAACCCGACTTCATCTCTTCAACAATTCTAAATCCGTAGATCATCGCTGCGGTACACACTTGCACCGAGCCCGACCCCAAAGAAATAAACTCTGCGGCATCGCGCCAATTACCAATACCACCAATCCCCGAGATGGGTAAGCCCGCGGTTTCCGGATCACGAGCAATCTCGCTCACCATGTTTAAGGCAATCGGCTTAACAGCTGGGCCACAATAACCACCATGAGTACTTTTACCATCTACAATCGGTCTGGCGGCCATTTGGTCCAAATCAATACCAGTAATCGAGTTAATGGTGTTAATCAGCGATACCGCGTCGGCGCCACCTCGTTTTGCCGCCTGAGCGGAAAAACGAATATCGGTAATATTAGGTGTGAGTTTTACGATAACCGGCATGCTACTGTAGGTTTTGCACCAGCGAGTGACCATTTCTACGTATTCTGGCACTTGTCCTACCGCTGCACCCATGCCTCGCTCGGGCATCCCATGAGGACAACCAAAGTTAAGCTCTAAACCATCGGCTCCTGTTTGCTCAACTTGTTTTACAATTTCCTTCCAGGCTTCTTCTTCACAGGGCACCATTAGCGATACCACTAGCGCCCTATCTGGCCAGCTTTTTTTAACCGCTTCAATTTCACGTAAGTTAACTTCTAAGCTGCGATCGGTTATTAACTCGATGTTGTTAAAGCCTGCCACTTCGCCATTGTGGTCGTAAATCGCCGAATAACGAGAGGAAACATTTACCGCGGCAGGGTCTTCGCCTAGTGTTTTCCACACCACTCCACCCCAGCCAGCTTCATAGGCTCGTTCCACATTGTAAGCCTTGTCTGTTGGCGGAGCAGACGCTAGCCAAAATGGGTTTGGAGATTTAATTCCTGCAAATTCTATTGATAAGTCAGCCATAATTTCACACCTCTACCGAATTAATATGTTGATGAATCGCTAAGGCTGCTAACTTGCCTTGCTGAACAGCTTCAACAGTAAGATCTTGTCCCTCTGCGGTGCAATCGCCACCAGCAAACACGCCATCTAGGCTGGTAACCTGCTGGCCTACGGTAGTGATTTTGCCGTTACTTAGAGTGGGAATTAGCTGCTCTTTTTCTGGGAAAGCAAATTTTTGCCCCACCGCTTTGAACACAGCAGAGCAAGCAATATCAAAGGTTTGGTCGCTATCTTTTAATTGCCCGTCTTCGCTATAGGTTTTCCTAAAGGTCATACTGCGTAGCACGCCATCATGGTCGAGGTTAATCTTCTCGGGTTTGGCCCAGGTTTTTATTCTCACCTGATGATTTTTAGCAATTTGTTGTTCGTGTTTGGTGGCGCTCATTTGCTCTTCACCACGGCGATAAACTAAGGTAACTTCTTCGGTGCCTAAACGTTTAAGCTGGCATGCCATGTCTATTGCGGTATTGCCCGCCCCAATAACCACTGCGCTTTCCGGCGGGATATCGAGTTGATTGAGGTCACTGGCCTGGCGCAACTCTCTAATAAAATCAACAGCATTAATCACTTGAGGATGTACTTCGTTCACCAACATTAATGACTGCACATCTTGTAGGCCCAAGGCCAAGAACACGGCATCAAACTGGTCTTTTAGTTGCTCTAGGCTGATATCTTTTCCTAAAGCTGTTTCGGTATGTAAGGTAATACCGCCGATGCTTAATATAAAATCCACTTCTTTTTGGGCAAAGTTGTCGGTGAGCTTATATTTGGCAATGCCATACTCATTTAGGCCACCCGCTTTGGATGCAGCTTCGAAAATTTCCACATCATTACCCAACATCGCTAAACGGTGAGCACAACTTAAACCGGCTGGCCCAGCCCCTACAACAGCTACGGTTTTTCCGGTGGCGGCTTCACGCTTAAAGGGATGACCAACAAATACTGCGTTGTCTGTCGCATGACGTTGCAATAGGCCAATCTTCACCGGAGCCTGTTCTTGTTCTTTGTTTCGAACACATGCTTGTTCACACAGAATTTCCGTTGGACACACCCGCGCACAGCTGCCACCCATAATGTTTTCTTGGTAAATGGTTTTGGCAGCACCAGTTAAGTCATCAGCATGAATACTGGCAATAAAACTAGGAATGTTAATTTTTGAAGGGCAAGCGGTTATGCAAGGCGCGTCGTAGCAATAATAACAACGCGAACTTTCTATTCCGGCTTGGCGGGCACTTAACGCAGGGTTGATGTCCTTGAACATTTGATCAAGCGCTAGCTGCTGTTGCGAATAGCCTTGTGGCTTCTCCATACTCATCACCATGGGATCTCCTTATCTTTTTTATTACTGAGACGTGCATCTCTAGTTGTATAAAAATAAGGCAAAGCTCATGCCACCTCCTGACCACACGGTCAGAAGATTACTTTGAAATAATCAATATCATCATATCCATTTGTTTTCTATGGATAATTAAGCCACTTTCCAGCTAAAAATAACCTAGCACTATTACAACTGCTGCAATTACACGGTATGCTTTAGTTAGGCTACTTGCTCACTTTAAAGGCAAACAGCTACATAATAGTGCAATAAGTGCTCTTACATTGAGAAACCAATTAGTATGAAAACTCCGCCGCCAGGCAAAGCAAAACGCCGTAAGCTCGCCGATATTCGCAAAGACAACTTGAAGCAAATCTTAGAGGTAGCAGAAAAGCTATTTGCTCAAAATGGCTATAGCGCTACTACCATTGCAGCCATCGCAGCCGAAGCTAACTTACCCAAAGCAAATGTGCTCTATTACTTCAAAACTAAAGAAGCCTTATATAAGGGTGTTTTAAGCCAACTATTGGTGGTTTGGATGAGCCACATGGATGAGATGACAGCCGATAACCACCCCAAGCTGGCGCTACGCCAATACATATTGCAAAAAATGACGCTATCTAAAGAGCACCCAAATGCCTCTCGAATATTTGCTGCCGAAATCCTGCATGGTGCGCCTTACTTGCGTGAGCAATTAGCCACCGAGCTAAAACAACAGTTTGATAAAACCTGTCAGGTATTTAGGGAATGGATCGCCAAGCAGTGGATGGATCCCATCAACCCAGAGCACCTGCTATTTATGATTTGGTCGTCTACTCAGGCTTACGCCGATTATGCAATGCAAAGCAGTATGATGATGGATAAAGAGAAGTTGGAAGAAAGCGACTACGAGGAAGGCGTTGAGTTTCTCACACGCATGGTACTTAAAGGTTGTGGTGTTAAACTATTCTAATAAAACAATAGCTTAACACCATGCGAAACCAACAGAGCAAGCAAGATTACTCAGTACTCTGGCTAGCCTTTTCGTTAATTTAAGTTCAAGCCAAATCACTTGCCAGCATCGTACTATCTTCACTAACTTGTTCAGCCATTGTCAGCATGGCATTTAATAATACCGAGCAGCCCGCCTCACACTCTTCTTGGGTTGTGCTCTCAATTTCGTTATGACTAATCCCATCTAGACAAGGGGTGAAAATCATTCCAGTAGGCGCAAAGTCGGAGACATAACAGGCGTCGTGTCCGGCACCAGCGATAATATCCATATGGCTGTACCCCAGTTTAGCCGTCGCGTTTCTTACGGCTTCGACACAAGCCTTGTCAAAGTGGATCGGCTCATAATACCAAAACGGATCCAGCTCAATTGCTACTTCAGTTTGCGCGGCTAACTCAGCAACAAAATCACTCAGCTCTTTATCCATAGCACTTAGTTCTTCATCCAAGGGATGGCGTAAATCAATACTCATTTCAATTTTACCGGGAATGGTATTTCTAGAGTTGGGCGTAACATTAACAAAGCCTACGGTTCCACATCCCGGAGGGTGAGCTTTGGCAATGTCTTCTACCTTTTGAATGAGCTGAGTACTGGCCAACAACGCATCTTTACGCAAGTGCATTGGAGTAGTACCAGCATGTGACTCTCGACCCGTTAACGTAGCATTAAACCAGCGCTGCCCCTGACCTCCGGTCACTACACCAATCTGTTTTTCTTCTGCCTCTAAGTAGGGACCTTGTTCAATATGCGTTTCGAAAAAGGCATGGAACTGTCTACCTGTTACTGGAACATCTCCGGCAAAACCTATTCGCTGCAGCTCGTCACCTAAACGCAAACCATCAACATCACGACTGTCCAATATCTCTTGCAGACTAAAGCGGCCAGACACCACCCCAGACCCCATCATTGCTGGTGCGAATCGCGAGCCTTCTTCATTGGTCCATACCGATATTTCAATAGGGTGTTTGGTTTTAATGCCAAGATCATTGAGTGAGCGCACCACTTCTAATCCGGATAGTACGCCAAAAACCCCATCAAATTTACCACCCGAAGGTTGGGTATCTAAGTGACTGCCTGTTCCAACAGGCGCTAAACTCATATCCTCACCGGGGCGTACACAAAATATGTTGCCAACCTGATCAACACTTACCGTACACCCGGCTTCTTCAGCCCACTTAATGTAAAGCTCGCGACCTTGCTTATCGAGATCAGTTAAGGCTAAGCGCTTGCACCCCCCTTTGGCTGTGGCACCTATTTTTGCCATTTCCATTAAACTGTCCCACAAGCGGTCACTATTAATTTTAAAGCTACTCATCATGGCCTCCAATAACCAAAATACGCCTAGTACTAAGCAGTGAAGTAACAAATCAGTTCTATACGAGGTGGACACATGCAAACTACTGACCACGCGGACAGGATATAAACCATAAACACATAAACCATTGATTTATTTAAAAATAAATAAAACACATACAAATAACATCAGTAAAAACAGTTAATTCCCGAGTAAATCGCTCAGTTTTTATGCACTAATATTGGGCTTAACCGCCCAGCCTTGAGGCGTTAGCCTTCTTTACCAAGCTCGACAAACACTGCCACTTTAAGCACTCAAGCCAAGTAAGTACGCGGCTTACAGCACACTCAAATACAACTTCTGTCCATATGGTCAGCAGATTGCATAAACATAGATACCTCAAAAGAGATAGGAGAACACCTCAAGCATGGTGTTGTCTTTAAGCAAGTCGAAATGGAGTTTGTGAGCCATGAGTTTATTAATAAAAGGTGGAAAGGTAGTAAACGCTGATCAAAGCATATTTGCCGACGTTTACTGTGAACACGGTTTGATTAAAGCAGTAGGCGAGAACCTAAGCGTTCCCGACGATACCGAAGTCATCGACGCCAAAGGTAAGCTGGTGATGCCTGGAGGTATCGATCCGCACACTCACATGCAACTTCCATTTATGGGAACAGTGGCAAGCGAAGACTTCTATAGCGGCACTGCTGCTGGCTTGGCCGGCGGCACTACCATGATTATCGACTTTGTAATTCCCAATCCTCAGCAACCCTTGATGGAAGCGTTTAATACTTGGAGAGATTGGGCTTCGCGCTCGGTAGCTGACTACTCTTTCCACGTAGCGGTAACCTGGTGGGACGACAGCGTATACCAAGATATGGGCCTGTTAGTTAACGAACATGGCGTGAACAGCTTTAAACACTTTATGGCATATAAAAATGCCATTATGGCGGAAGACGAAACCTTGGTGAACAGCTTCAATCGCTGCTTAGAGTTAGGCGCTATGCCTACGGTGCATGCGGAAAATGGCGAGCTTGTCTATCACCTGCAACAAAAGCTGCTTGAAGCTGGCATGACCGGCCCAGAAGCTCACCCCCTTTCTCGGCCTACCGAAGTAGAAGGCGAAGCCGCCAACAGGGCGATCCGTATCGCACAGTCTCTAGGCGTACCTCTGTATTTAGTGCACGTTTCATGTAAAGAAGCGGTAGATGAAATAGCCAGAGCTCGCCATGAAGGCCAGCGAGTTTACGGCGAGTGTTTAGCCGGACATTTAGAGTTAGATGACAGCGTTTATCAAAGCACTGATTGGGCGACTGCGGCAGCTCATGTTATGAGCCCGCCTTTCCGACCTAAAGGTCACCAAGAGGTATTATGGAAAGCACTACAGGGTGGCACATTACAAACTACCGCCACTGATCACTGCTGTTTTTGTGCTGAGCAAAAAGCGGCAGGGAAAGATGATTTTAGCAAAATACCCAATGGCACTGCCGGCGTAGAAGACCGAATGATGGTGCTTTGGGATTCGGGCGTCAATCAAGGCCGTTTAAGCGAGCAAGAATTTGTGGCGGTTACATCGACTAACTCGGCCCAAATATTCAATATTTACCCACAAAAAGGCAGCATTGCTGCGGGCTCAGATGCCGACATCGTTATCTGGGATCCTCAGAAAAAACATACCCTCTCGGCCGCCACCCATAACCAGAAAATTGATTTTAATATCTTTGAAGGGCGCACTGTAACCGGCGCTCCTCACATCACTATTAGCCAAGGTAAGGTGGTATTTAAAGATGGTCAGTTGTTTGTAGAGGAAGGAGCCGGGCGCTACATAAAACGACCTGCTTTCCCTTCTATTTTTGATGCCGTGGAAAAATTTAATAAGGCAAATACTCCAGTGCCAGTACAGCGCTAACTATTTACCGAGTTAATAGCAAGATAGAGGGACAACAATGCTAGCAATTAAACAAGTCATGGATGAACAAACAATAGACCAAGCTGCTGAACTCAAACGTTCAATGATTTCGATAGAGGATCTGTCGCTGGTGTTTACTACCAACGACGGCCCAGTAAATGCCCTTTCAAACATTAACTTGAATATTAACGAAGGCGACTTCGTTTCATTTATTGGGCCATCAGGCTGCGGTAAAACCACCCTGTTGCGGGTAATTGCCGACTTAGAACAAGCCACTTCTGGCAGTATCAAAGTAGACGGCACTTCTCCTAAAGACGCCCGACTTAATCGACTTTATGGCTACGTATTTCAAGCACCGGGCTTGCTACCGTGGCGCACCATTCAACAAAACTGTGCCCTGCCAATGGAGATATCGGGTCGGTCTGGTGCTCATCAACAAAAGCAGATTGATAAAAACCTGAAAATGGTTGGCCTACAAGACTTTCACAACAAGTTTCCTTGGCAGCTATCAGGAGGCATGCAACAACGCGCCTCAATAGCCCGTGCTTTATGCATTAATCCGCAATTACTGCTAATGGATGAGCCCTTTGGAGCTCTAGACGAAATTACCCGTGACCACATGAACATGGAGTTACTACGCATCTGGCAGGAAACACAAAAAACCGTGGTATTTGTCACCCACTCTATCGACGAAGCGGTGCTTCTCTCCACCCATATCGTGGTGATGTCGCCGCGACCTGGGCGAATAGTAAAAGTGATTGAGAGCCCCTTGCCTAGGTTAAAAACACTGGCATTACGCGACCAAGCGGCTTTTCATCAATTGGCTGCCGAAATTCGTAGCGCCCTAGCCAACGACCATGCCATTGATTAGATTCATGGGAGAGTAGTGATATGAAAAACCTCAACTTCCGCGCCAATTGGCTACCAGTCGTCAGTATGATTTTGGCCATTATTGGCATTTGGTATATCGCTGCCTTGCTGATGAATGGTAACCAGCTAATCAACCAGCTAGAACGGAAAAAACAACAGTGGACATACAGCCAAGTTATTAGCCAAGCCTATCAAGTAAAACGCCCCATGCTGCCGGCCCCACATCAAGTAGCCTTAGAGTTAAAAAAGTCGGTTTTTGATACGGCAATTAGCTCTAAGCGCTCCTTAGTTCACCATAGCTTAATCACCTTAAACTCGACCATGCTTGGTTTCCTTTTGGGCTCTGTTGTAGGCATTGTGATTGCCATTGGCATCGTTCACAACAAGACCTTGGAAGCTAGTTTAATGCCTTGGATTATTGCTTCCCAAACCATTCCAATACTCGCTATTGCCCCAATTATTGTGGTGGTATTAGGTGCGTTAAATATCACCGGGGTATTACCTAAAGCGGTTATTTCTATGTACTTGTCTTTCTTCCCGGTCACCATTGGCATGGTAAAAGGCTTGCGCGCCCCAGACACTCTGCATGTAGAACTCATGCACACCTACAATGCCAGCGCTCTACAAACCTTTTGGAAACTTAGATGGTATTCGGCGCAACCTTACTTATTTGCCAGTTTAAAAGTGGCCATTGCGGCCGCATTAGTAGGGGCCATTGTTGCCGAACTGCCAACAGGTGCTCAGGGTGGGTTGGGCTCTCGCTTGTTAAGTGGCTCTTACTATGGCCAAACGCAACAAATTTGGGCAGCGCTGATCATGGCAGCACTCCTTGGCTCATTACTGGTATGGATAGTTAACCTAGCAGAAACCGCCTTGCTAAAACGTCGTGGAGGGCTGAGCAATGCCTAAGTATGTTTTAACCATCGTTTACCTCAGCCTGTTGGCCGGCCAACTAGCCTTAGTAAGCTCGAGTGAGCAAGGCTTCTATCAACAATCGCCAGCCTTGCTTATGCTGCTTGCGGTATCTGCTTATGCTGTTTCTGCCTTACTCAGTCAACTCACTCAACTGGCCGAAACTCGCCCTAGCTACGCTGCTGTTACGAAGGTACTTGTGCCTAGCTTGTTTGCCTTTATGCTACTGCTTACTTGGCAAAGCATAGTGGTAGGCTTTGCCGTCTCAGCCGTGTTGCTGCCAGCACCTAGCGATATTTTTTATAGTTTAACTAACAACTTACCGATGTTTTGGGCCGACTTTAAGCAAACTTATTTAAAGGCGGTTTTGGCGGGTTACCTCCTAGGTTGCAGCGCTGGATTCATAGTTGCTCAAGTGGCAGTAAAAAACCGGTTTTTGCGAGCAGGTTTAGTGCCATTGGGGAACTTTATGTCGGCGATCCCAATTGTTGGTATCGCGCCTATCATGGTGATGTGGTTTGGCTTTGATTGGCAATCAAAAGCCGCAGTGATTGTAGTTATGACATTTTTCCCAATGTTTATTAATACGCTTGCGGGTTTACAGTCAACCGACGCCATTCATAACGACCTCATGCATACCTACGCTGCTAACAAGTCACAGATTTTTATAAAAAGCCAACTACCACAGGCTTTGCCGTTCATTTTTAACGCCTTAAAACTCAACTCTACGCTGGCACTCATTGGCGCAATTGTGGCTGAGTTTTTTGGCACACCTATCGTAGGTATGGGCTTTCGGATTTCTACTGAAGTAGGCCGAATGAACATGGATATGGTTTGGGCCACGATTGTTGTTGCAGCAATTGCGGGGTCCTTAAGTTACGGAGCCTTGGCTCTTTTAGAAAGGTCATTACTGTTTTGGCATCCCGCTTTTAGAGGAAGCCATAAGCGCTAATTTACACACTCAGGCATTGTTGTAATAAAGGGAATTAACTATGAATAAGAAACTGATTTCATTGGCATCAGGCGCTGCATTACTTGCAGCTAGTTTTGGGACATCTGCAGCAGAGAAGCTGACTTTACAGCTAAAGTGGGTAACTCAAGCTCAATTTGCTGGATACTACGTAGCGCTAAACAAAGGTTTTTACCAAGACCAGGGAATTGATTTAACCATTAAACCAGGCGGACCCGACATAGCCCCAGCACAAGTGCTTGCCGGTGGCGGAGCCGACGTAGTGGTCGACTGGCTACCTTCAGCACTAGCAACACGAGAAAAAGGCTTACCACTGGTTAACATAGGGCAGATTTATGGCAAATCGGGCATGATGTTAACCTGTTTGAAATCTAGCGGAATTTCTAGCCCTGCCGACTTTAAAGGCAAAACTTTAGGAGTGTGGTTTTTTGGTAACGAATACCCGTTCTTGAGCTGGATGTCTAAACTAGGCTACGACACAACGGGCGGCGAAGATGGAGTTACAGTTCTAAAACAGGGATTTAATGTAGACCCCATTTTCCAAGGCCAAGCAGATTGTGTTTCAACCATGACTTACAACGAATATGGCCAAGTGTTAGATGGCGGTTTAAGCAATGAAGAACTGATGCTGTTTAAGTATGAAGAAGAAGGCGTAGCCACTTTAGAAGACGGCTTATATGTACTAGAAGACAGCTTAAAAGACAGTAAGAAACTAGCTACTTATGCCAAGTTTTTAAAGGCAACGATTCAAGGCTGGGAATGGGCGGCAGCTAACCCTAAAGAAGCAGGCCTAATAGTATTGGATTACGATGATACTGGCGCTCAAACAGAAGAGCACCAAATTCGTATGGCTAACGAAGTAGCCAAATTACTGGCCAGCAGTGATAAAGGTATCGGCTACTTAGACCCAGCAGCCTTTGACCGCACTGTGAACGTTCTACTGGATAGTGATTCGACGCCGGTAATCACCAAAAAACCGGAAGGCGCGTACACTCATGCAGTCTTCGAAGCCGCGGCAAAACTATAAAAAATAGTCAGATCTCGCTAATCCAAAGGCTGCTTAATGCAGCCTTTTAACTATCTGCTGGTAACGACTTCTCACTTATACCAATCACACTAAGTAAATAATCAGAAATAACGCAGGATAAATACTCGAGAATAAGCCAGGATTTTTCGATAAGTAGTTATTCTACAATCAAAAATTCTAACGCAGTTATCTAGTATTTTATCCAGATAGAATGAACAGTTACTTAGTACGATTGGTATTAAGACTTAAGTGTCCGCCCCGCCCTTCTAATCGGCCACATCAGCAGGCCGCCAAACAACAAAGCGGCCAATCCACTATAGGCTAAGAATAATGGCTCTAAAGATATACCAGGTTTGAAGTTAGCGAGTACTTTTTCAAGCGTTTCCCAGCGCTGAGGGCTAAACATGTATTTGGCTTTCTGATAATAAGTGCCTTGCTCAAAGACTATAATGGCTTGGTTCAGCTCCTCGTATTCATACATGGTTTGCTGTTTTTGCTCGGCGTCTGTGCGCACCGCCAAGTTAGAGTTATTCTTAAAGTCATCAATCATCGCGTCAATGCTTGAGTATTGGTGCAACTCGGCATTCTGTTGAAAGTTGTCCACTTGCTGTTGCAATACATCATGTTGGCCACTGACAAACTGCAAGTAATGATTGCTTAACAGCGGCAACTGCATAAAGCCCAACAGCAGAACCGCAAATAAAACCTTGTCTATGGTATTAACCAACAAACCACACCCTCTTAACAACCAATGCTAGACAAGAACAATAAGCGAAGTCAGAGCTTACTTCAAAGCCATTGATTGATAACACCCACCAATAAGCACGTGAAACAAGATTGCTTGTTTAAGCTATTTGATTGAAGTCCGATTGGGCTAAATGATGACACATAAAGGGAAAACTCCGGCATCAAAACGCAAAAAAGCCGTCACTAGGACGGCTTTTTCTAAATATGGTACAGAGGCCGGACTTGAACAATGCAATTAACGTATTGATTTTAAATCATTAAAAATCAATGAGGTTGGCAAAGGGTTACATTCAGGGTTACTTAAACTAATCGTCAACTTAAAATAATAAATAAACTACACCCAGATTACTCAATTCAAACTAAATTTATGCGTATGCATCCCCCACACATTACTAATCTGCCTTACAACTTCTATCATTGGTTTTCTGTCGGTGCAGCAACAAAAAATTACTTAGCAACCAATAAAACAGCCTTTGCTCAACTAAGCCTGAACAATCCTTTTACAATCGCAGTGCAGCCGTCACTTTCTGTTGCTCATTACACAAATAACTCACCCGATAATAAGATGCCTCAAAGCCTGCTAGCGAAATAACCTGATTAGCCGGAATAACCTCTCCAGCAGTATTGGTGATCTCTTGTGCGAAGCTGACTGAATTAGCCACTTTTAAATTAGCAATAACTGGTTCAGGCAAACCGTGGCTTAAATCCACCGCTAAGGCCTTACCATCGAGGTACAAGGTTTTATGTTGAGCGCTTAAAATGTTGTGTTCGACCCTTACCCCACCCTCGGCAGCACAACTAAGTTTGAATATGCCGTAATGCTTAACCAAACCTACCAAGCCATGAATGTTCGATTTAAGCACTCCCGCACTAGTGAACAGTTCTTTATAGGTGATTTGCGCATTGTTACTAATGGTTTCGTTGGGTTGGTTTTTAACCCTAAAGCTGTTGTAGGCAAACAAGCTAGGAGACACAAGCAATGCGAACAAGCCCAGCCAAATAATCGATTTCAAAACCCACTCCTTGTAATGACCAATTTGTTGCATGTTGCTTCCCTAGTTGATAACGCTTAGTTCAGGCTATCAACCACTGAGCCTTGCTTTACTTAACGCAGCACATCCTTGTGCTTTATCTGGCGCTCTTTACACTTTAAAACCCAATACCAGCTCATTTTGCTGATGGGCTAATTCGTCGAGCTTATTACTCACTTTAGCTACAAGCTTCATTGAGTGAGTATTGGAATCAGCAACGTTATTAATATCCTCCAAGCTACGAGCAATCATATTGGCGGTAGTCGTTTGCTCTTCAGCGGCATGAGCTATTTGATAGCTCATTTGGCTAATTTCGGCGATGCTGGTTTGAATATCATTCATGGCTTTATTAGCTTGCTCTGAATGCTCCACGCTGTTTTGCATTTCACTCACACAGCGTTGAATCACTGCGTTAGCATCTTCTGATTTATCTTGTAAACCTTGGATCATTTCTTCAATTTCGCTGGTTGCATCAGTGGTGCGTTTTGCCAACACTCTCACTTCGTCGGCCACTACCGAGAAGCCACGCCCCTGCTCACCCGCCCTAGCAGCTTCGATGGCGGCATTTAGCGCTAATAAGTTGGTTTGCATCGCTATTTGCTGAATTACGTCGAGAATAGAGCCAATGTCTACACTCATTTGCTGCACCGCAGAAACCGCGTCTACCGACTCATTAAGTTGACCAGATAGGGTATTAATAGTGGCTGTGTTGTTGCTCATTACTAAACTACCGGTGCGCACTGCAGACTCTACATCGCCCACCTTTTGCATCGAGCTTCTCGCACTTGCCTCTACATCTTTAACTGAGTGCTCCATTTCGGTCATGGCGGTCGCAACAGTAGCCGTTTGATGGCGCTGCTCGCCAAGGCGATCACTTGATTCCGACATAGCAGACTGGTTTTGCGCAGACACTTCGGCCAGGTTAGTAGAAGTTACCCCAAGCTTTTGCAAAATGCTCTGCAAGTGACTCGCTAAGGTATTAATGTGCGCGCCCAATTGTTCAAATTCGATAAAGCTATGGTTATCCACTCGCTGGCGCATATCACCAGCGGTAAGCGCTTCTAAGGTCTGCAGCATACTGGCTAAAGGCTTGCGCACGTTACGAGAGAGGATCCACGCCAAAAACAATAAGAAGACACTCACCACGCCACCAATAACAAAAGCATGCTGGTAACTATCGCGGTAAATAGATTCGGCACTATCTATAGCGCTATCTTTGAGTACGTTAGCCGCTTGTCTAAACTCGCCTAAAATGGCTAGCGCGCTATCTACCTCTTCGGCCAGCACTGCAATATTTTGATACAGTAAGTTGCGTGATTTAACCGAGCGGTGATGTAAGTCTAATACCCCACCCTTTTTGCCTACGTCTTGAATAAACTGTTCAGTTGCTTGGTCAAAATGCTGGCTAAGTTCGGGCAATTGTGTGGCTAGGCCTTGGTAAGAAAAATTAAGCCTGGTAACACTTCGCTTATTGTTTTTGATTGCCTCGGCAATGGCTTTCACATCATCACTAGCCAAGGCATCTGAGGTAATGGTTTCGGTTTGTTTTAGTTTTTCAAAATAGCTTTTAGCCATTAGTTTTATGGCTAGATCATCTTGGCTATTTACAAACTCGCTCATGCCTAAGCGCAATTCGGTTTGCAGTTGTTGAAAACGGCGAGCGGTTATTCGGCGCTCACTTTGAGCAGAAAGTTGGTTACGGTAGTTAGCCATAGCCAGTTTAGATTCGGCAAAATAACGTTGCTCTAGTTCTTCTAATGCAAACAGTTGCTCAGTTAGTGAAGAACCTTTAGGTGTAGCTTGCTTAAGTTTTGCCAGAGCTGCTAAAAATGCTTGATGGTCTTGCTCAAATTTATCGGCAAACTCTTGCTGCTTGGCGCTGTTTTCCGTGGTAAGAAAATCTTTAAAAGTTTTATCGGCAATCAGCAAGTTTACACTGGTGAGATTGGAATAGGTGACTAGAGGAAGTGCATCGGAGTTCACCATCAGCAGTTGCTGGTGAACCCGACTAGTGCCATTAAGCATTAAAACAACAGTAACAATAAACAGCGACACCATTACCGCAAAGCCTAAGTACATACGCCTTACCAAAGAGGTATTGCGGGCTTTTTTATTTGAGAACAATCTAATCATACATCACCAAGAATTTACTATGTTGACAATATCCATAACAACGACATAACTAATTACCAGTAAAATAAATACTCCTATCAAAACCATTATCTGACTCCTAAGTTGGCAAGTAGTTAAAAAAGGACGAGACAAAAGCGCTACTAAATACAGTCCTACACAAACAGTATTCGTGGTTACTTAAGCTAGCGTGCAATTGTTCAGCTCTCTATTGCTCGCTGCCTAGTTAACCGCGTTATTGCCTCGCCTACCCCAATAAAAAGGTAAAGAACGAAAGGAAACGTTTTGAACTAGCTAGAGCCTCTAATTAAGTAGAGGCTCTAAAGGGTTTACCACCACACGTCGGCTTGGAAACCTAAGATGAAGTCACTATCTGATTCACCCGATTCGTTAGTATGAGTCCACGACTTAGGCAGATATGTAGCTAAGAAACGAATTTCTGGAGCAGGTCCCATACCGGTAGGTAAGATGAAGGTTGGTGCAACCGTAATTTTAGACTGGTTAGACGTGGCGCCACTCCAGTTGTTATGCACATAACCTAATTCACCCTGCACGTAGAAGTGGTCACTTACTGGGAACGTTGGGCGAACCATTGCAGAAATCCAGTAGTCGTAACTACCTAGATCATTTTCGTGGTGGTCATTGTATTGACCTTGAATAGACGGGAAGAAGCCAATGCCATTATCTAAGGTGTAACCGCCCCACAGTAATAAACGTGCCGAGGTATCTTTCTCATCAACCATAGTTAACAAGCGGTTGGCATCACCACCAGCAGACGCTGAACTCCAGGTCCAATCTGGGTGTTCACCTTGGAACTGCGAACCAGGGTGGTAAGCGTTATAAGAAGTGATAGTACCTGCTAGCAAGTTGCCCGAACCTAAACCTTTACCGGCTTGAGCAATAATTTTAGAGAAGCCATTACCAGGAATACCAAAGAAGCTATTAAGGGTATAAATAGCGGTTAAATCGTAGCCCGTTTCGGCCCACTCTTTACCATCCATATCCCAGTTATCTGGCATGGTTTTATACATAGCAGACAGTTCAAGCGCGCCATAAGTCACACCAAATTGAAAGGCATGCATGATGTTATTAAGGTTTTCTAAATTACCTGCATCGTCAGTCGCCCAACGGTCAATATCAGGGTCTACGCGATCACTGGCAATGTAGGCAAAATCCAGCAGTGCATCACCCACTTCGTAGCCAGTAATACCTACACCGGTACCCGACATATCACTGTAGAAAAAGTCGGTCATAAAGATGTAGTTATCTTTACCGTATTCTCGTTTACCACCCCAGAACACGCCACTTGAGGACATGCCATCAAACTCGATAAATAACTGGCCAAAACCCATTTGGAAGGCATCGGCGCTGGCGCTTAGAGAACTCTCCTGGCCGTAGTCGCCTAAGCCAACATTTACTTTAACTGAGCGGCCATCATCAAAGGCCCAAGTATTAGCAAAGTTAAGGCTAGCATCGTTATCGGCTTCCAAGCCTAAACGACCTAAGGTTTCTTTTTGGCCTGCAAAATTAGATTTTTTAAAATCGTTTTCGGCACTTGTTAGTAGCCCTGCACGAAAGTAGCCATGAAACTCAAAACCTTCGGTAGACGCATTAGCACCACCAGAGAGAGACAAGCTAGACACTGCAGCTAAGCACGCAAGCGATAGTTTAGACAATTTCATTTTAACTCCATTAAAAGTCAGTATTTTCCATATAAAACAACCATCAAAAAGTAAGCGCTTTCTTTTCTTGGCTAAAAAAATGAAAATCTCTAATGCACAAAGCTCACAAAACAGCCACAAACGGCTTAATGAGACAAAGACCAGTAAAAACACATTAAAAAACTTTCATTTTTAGTATAAATATTTAGCAAATAACATAATGTGACCGCCCCCACACAAAAAGAAAGCGCTTACTATTTGAATTTAAATGAATTAAATATATATAAATCAAAGAGTTATATGAATAAAATCAAGCTAAGTGGAGATAGGTTAAGAATTTTGTAGCAAATTCACACTCTACGTTACCAGCGGGCGCAGTTAACTAGAGTGTGAAGAAGGTTATAACTAAACTTTACTGTGCTTTTACAGCCTTAACAAAAACCTCATTGGCATTCACTAAACCTGCTTGCTCAGCGTCTTTAACTATTTTTAGAGCTTTATCATAGTTCCCATCGGCAACTGCTTGCTGAATAAGTTGCTCAAACATGGCCGCTACCTCTGGTTCTATGCTAGATATTTGCGTATTGCTACTGGCTGAGTTAGCGGAAATACTATCGACACTAGATTGACTAGGTTCTACCTTTACAGCGCTATTGCTAGTTGTAACTACCGCAGCTGCAGCAAGCGCATCAGCATTTTGCTTCTCTGCTGGGACATAATCAAAAGCGAGGCGAGCGGCGCCAATGGCAGTATGTGGTACAGGCTTGTTCATATGAATCTTCATATTTACATCTACTCTGCCAGTTTCTGCGGCCTTACTGTCTGGTGGGTTCAGCTTAGTTTGCTGCTGCATTGCTTCGGTGGTAGTAAACACCAATAGGTATTTCGCCTTTTGCTGGTCTCCGTAGCGGCTCGGCAGCAATATATTGCCGTAATAACGATCTACGCTAACAATAGAGCTGGGATCGTAGTTAATCGTAGTGTCGTCGAATAACTGCAAAGGTTGATGATCTTCATCAAGCACCAAAATCGATGGTACAAACACACTATTTACTATAGGGGCCGATACATCAATATTGGTTGCTCCTTGCGCATTAGGTAGCTCAAATGCCTTTACAAAGGAGCGCCCAGAGCTAAAGTTAAATACCGGGTCACTGGCCGTAATAGTAAAATCTAACTTGCCTGGCGCAGTAACTAATTGGTAATCAAGCTGCTTTAAAGATTCACAACATATTGCAGCTTGCTTTAAGGCTGCATAACCTTCTTCTGGCGCAATTTTCTGAATATCTTTGGTATCGTCAGTTCCGTAGTCAACAATCATGCTTTGATTATTACTACAAGCGGTCAAGGCTAACACTATACTTGCGGCCAAAATTGTTTTCATAACAGTTCCCTTTATCTCTAGCAATGCACGCCACACCGCGTGCTACGGGCCTTCCAGCCCTGCCACTTAGTACCTATAAATGTGTTCCGCTTAGCATTTTAGAGTAAAAACACCGACAAACTTCACGTTCAACACATCAAAGTAAGCGCTTTCTTTTTATCAATGTAATAATTCTGCTGCCAAATACAAGGCAAATATTAATCAATAACGCGTTTTGTGAGATGCCTACCAGATAGCATTACTGCGCCAAGCAATACCAGAGGTAACAAAAGTAATGAAGTATTGTCGACAAGAAATCTACTATCCCTTGTTGGTGGTATTCACCATAAGCCTTATGTTGTGGCAACAGTTTGGTATGAACATGTCGCTAAACTACCCGGTTGATCAGCACTTTAATGCGACGGCACTTAACGATGACATAAATGGGGGAGCATCTGTTGGTACTCTTAAGGTTAACGATGCCAATGTCACTTTGCACTGCAAAACCGTAAACTCTCATACTTTTCCATTTTGCAGTATGTTAATTCCACTTAAAGCCAAGCTAAAACAATATGCCGACTTATCTAAGTTTGACACTTTAACGATAGACTTAACCACCGTTGATCTAAGGCGCGACACTGTGCTGATTTACCTGCTCAATAATGAGCAAGACTTACCAAATGGTAATGACAGAATCAGCCATACTCGCGCCAATATTCAAGCCATCAACCCAACCATTGGACGCGCTCAATATCAATTAGCGTTAAATCAGTTTTATGTGCCATCTTGGTGGGTATTTGCCAAACCCTACGGTATAGACACTGGTGCTAGGTTAGATAATGTAGAGTATTTACAAATTGCGACTGGCGACAATCGTTCACTTAAAGATTTAGAAATTACCCTGCATGCCTTTAGCTTTAGTGGTAAGTGGATAAACGCTAGAGATCTGTACTTTTTGCTGCTGTCGCTATGGATTGCCAGCATAGTGGTACATGCTATTTTCCTTGCCGGAAAAATGCGCAATAAATACATAATATCGAAAAATAAAACTGAAGAGCTTAATAAAATCAATAGCTTTTTGAGCATTGAGCGCGATAAATATAAAACCATGGCAAAGCACGACCCCCTCACTAAATTGCTTAATCGAGCCGGCTTAAGTAGCACACTCTCCACATTGATGAGTGAGTTCTCCCATTCATCTAAAGCAGCCAGCTTAATCATGTTTGATATTGACCACTTTAAACAAATAAATGATCAACATGGTCATGATGTGGGAGACCAAGTATTAGTATCTATCAGTCAGCAAGTAGCAGAGGTTATTAGAGGCCAAGATGTATTTGCCCGCTGGGGCGGCGAAGAGTTTGTGATTGTGTGTCCCAATACCCAGTTAAAAGGGGCTTGTGTATTAGCCGAAAACATTAGATCACTTATCGCGAACAGCCCGTTAATAGAGCAACAACAAGTAACCAGCTCCTTTGGCGTTGCACAGCTAAACTCGGCCAACATTGATACTTGGTTTAAGCGTGCGGATGAAGCGCTATATAAGGCCAAAATGAATGGCCGAAACAAAATTGAATTTAGTTAAATATGATGCGAATACTCATGCAGCCTTGGGCACAACAAACACTCGCTACTGCACTATTGCTAGGTCTATTGCTGCCCTATGATGCTATGGCTGATAACCCACAAACCATTAGTTATCCTAAGTTCAGCCAACGCTCAGAATATTTTGAAAAAGTTCTGGCACTTGCCCTAGCCAAAACCGAACAAGAGTATGGCATTGCCAATCTTCAACCTTTTGAGCGAGAGCTAAGCAATGAGCGCTTGCGCCGCTATTTACAAGACAAGCAATACATAGACGTAATGTGGTCCACAGCCACTAAACAGCGTAATAAAACACTGCGCCCTGTTAAGTTCGACTTATTACAAGGCCTTGGCCAATATCGCTTTTTGTTAGTACAAGCAGGCGATAGCAAGCGCTTTGAAAATATAAAGACTTTACGCCAACTTCGTCAATTTAGTGCAGGCTCTGGTACCTATTGGAGTGATACCAAAGTAATGCGTTACAACGGCATCGAGCCTGTTACTTCGGTAAACCATAGCTTATTACCTATGTTGGCCGCAGGCCGCTTTGATTACCTTTCACGCGGTGCGCATGAGGTATGGTCTGAGCTTGCAGCTCACACCAATCAGTTTGAATTACTGGATAACGTGGTTCTCAAGTACACTTGTCGATATTTTTTCTACGTGAATAAAGACAATATTGAGCTCGCAGAACGTTTAGAAAAAGGGCTTTATCTAGCTCTAAATGACGGCAGCTATAACCAGCTGTTTTTTAGTGAAAGCGACTTTAAGCAAGGCTGGGATAAACTCAACCAACTCGCTCCAGCAAGCATAATCACACTTAATCCACCCTAGGATTAAACGCGCAAACCACACAACCAAAAAAGGAAGCCAAGGCTTCCTTTTTGCTGAGTTAGCTATGCAAGCTAGTAAAAGTAGATGTTGTCTAGGTATACGCTGTCACTAGTGGTACCCCAAAGCTGCACACCAAGTTGCGATAAGCTGGCGGCATCAAAAGCACCGGGTTGAACCATATCTGCAAATACTAGCTCAACACTAATCCACTGCTCGGTTGCTACAGGCAGCATGGTATGGATAACCGGGCCACTGGCAGAGACAACCTGGAATACCGCTTGGCTAACACCACTGGTAGCATACATATCAAAGCGCAAGCCAGTCATGCCAGAAGCATTCACAACCCCATCTTGAATACCGTATTGAATGCCCGTTACGCCGCCTTCAACGCCATCTGGAATAATCTGCAAGCGAGCAACATTGTTACCTGCTACTTGAATCTCACTATGGCTTGGCGCATTCCACCAATTATCAGACCAATAAGAAATCGGTTTATCTACCTGTAAACTATCACTGTATAAAACCAATACCTCATCATCGCTCACGCTAGCGACGTTTGCCGCAACGCTTGGCCCAGGGTTTTCTGCTACCAGCACAATCTCTAGGCTGGCATCAGCTCCCAATAGCTGCTGATTTTTTTGCGCCGCACCGTAACCACTGGCATCGGCTTTAACCTTATGCTCGCCTTCTGCAAGATTAAGGAAAGCCACACCACTGGCGTTAGTAGTTGCACTTTGCTCACCCACGCTCACCTGCGCTCCAGCAATGGCTTGAGAGGATTGGTTTACAACACTTACTGCTAACTCGAAGGTATTTGACTGGCCAGAGAAGTACAGGTTATCTAAGAACACTGCTTTACCCGGCTCTCCCCACAACTTAATGCCGGCCATAGTTAACGTTGCTGGGTTTAATACGCCGTCACCTTCGCCATCAGCATCTTGCATTTCAGCAAAGGGAATTTGATAAGACACCCATTGCTCAGTTTGAGGAGAAATAACACTATACAAAGCTGAGCCATCACTGGAGACTAAGTGGATCTCCAGTTGACTAATGCCCGCCTCTAAATACAAATCTAGGTTCATATTCACGTGAGAAGAGGCATCAACGCTGCCATTTTCAATACCAAACTCGATACCAGTAACACCGCCTTCTACGCCCAATCCGGCAATCTCATAACGGGCATAGTTGTTATCATCAATCACTCCAGGCGAGTAAAATGGCGCATTCCACCAGTTGGAGTTCCACACCGATATATATTGGTCTTCATTTAAGCTATCGCTAAAAATCACTACTGCTTCGTTGTCGGCTAAGGCAGGTGGCTGTGGTGCAGCGCTACTTGGTTGGCTAGTCACTAACTCTTGGCTTAACATATAAATGTCTGTGAGCAACAAGCTATCACTGATGGTGCTATCAAAAATTAAGCCTAGCCAAGTTAGCTGGCTAAAGCCATAGGGCAGAGGAACTTCCATTTCTACCCAACCATCTTCTAATGGCGTGCCGCTGCTCAAGGCGTAAGCAACTTTAGATTCAGGATTGCTTGGCCCTTGCAATACCACCTCTACCGCAGTAAAGGAATTGGCTTTTATCTTAAATCTAAGGTGGGTATAAGCATCAATCGCTACCGCATTTTCAGGCTCATTCCCCCAAGCAATAGACGCTTTATTGCCCCAGGCGGTGCCACTGGTGATATTAACAACGCGACCCATACTTGCGTCATCAAGGTCACTAATTACACTGCCAGATCCCCAGTTATCTCCCCAGTGTTCAATGTTATACGAGCTATCATTGTCGGAGTGAAAAACATATAAAGGCCCGCTAACTGTTGGTTGCGCCTCCAAATTAATACTTACGCTTAAGCCTTGCTCACCAAGCTCTAGAGATTGTTGGTGAGTTTGATAGCCAGCCAAACTCACGCTTAAGGAATAGCTACCAGCAGCTAGCTCAAAGCTAGAGTAACCTTGTTGATCACTTGTTTGAGCCTGCTCTGCAATGCTTACTTGAGCATCTGCTAATGGTAATTGGCTATTTGCATCCACTACCGTGACAGCAACTTGATAAGCGTTTTGTGGCTCGGGGTCTGTCTCGCTGCTGCCTCCACACCCCAGCATTAAGGCACAACATATTGCCAAAAAGTAAATTTTGAGCATTTCAATCATCACTAATATCCTTATTAATTTTAATAAATTTCAGGTGCAAAAGTGCCTACCCGATTGGGGACAGCAAGGCGAAAGGTAAAGCTTGGCTAAGCGCAAAAAGGCTTAGCCAAAAATGAAATAGCGCTTAAATCAGCGCTTATTTGAAGTGTTTACGACGAAAAACCAGCAGACCAGCTAAACCAAGCAAAGTTGCTAAGCCAAAGCTGCCACCACCCGAATCACCATCTGATTGACCATCAACAGGCTCACTGCTTGCTTGCACAGTAAAATCTAAACCATCGCGGGTGCTAAGTTGGCTATCAGCGTTATGCTCTAGGCTTACTTGCAGGGAGTAGCTGCCATCAAGCATTGACGCAGGGTCAAACTGCAAAGTGGTTCCCTGCATAATTGGACTAGGTAGTTCATCGGTTTGCCAATACAAACTGTAATTGTCGAGTGGCTCTTCACCCTGCTCAATATTGGCAGTTACCGTAACCATGCCGGCAGCAGGGTCGACTAAGCGGGTATCATTACCTGCTTGAGTAAGGCTAAGTTCAACACTGGCTAAACTGTCGCTAGGCTCAGAATCATCGGCACGGGGCGCATTTTCATCACAGTAGCTAGCATCGCTGCTATCGCTAAATTGGCAATGGGCAATGTAATCGACTTCCATAGTGGCAAGCGCTAAATTGGGATCGATAAAACCACCTAAATTGCCGCCCATAGCCAGATTAAGCAGTACAAACATAGGCTCTTGATATTGGTTGCAGCCACTAATATTCTGGCTAACTACCAAGGTCTCATCAACGTAAAAGTCTATTTTGTCTTCGCTCCACTCCATGGCGTATTTGTGCCAATTTAATACATCGCTACCACCGTTTGGATAAGTATAACGATGCTCTTCACCACAGCCTGATACATTAAAGAAGTTGGTAATATAGGTATTTGGCTCATTAGAAAACCATTCCCATACATCTATTTCACCTGCCCCAACATTTGGCCAATTTACATTATCGCCATCACCCTTTATTGGCTGCTCGGCAATGCGGTTTTCTAACATCCAAAACGCTGGCCAAGTACCCGCTTCTAGGTTGTGAAAACGGATCCTCGATTCAATACGACCATACAGAAACTCTCGTTTGTCTTTTGAATTTAAGCGCCCTGAGGTCCAGGTTTTTTGTTGACCGCCTAAAGTTGCACAGTTTTGAGTCTTTTTGCGGGCGATAATTTTTAAGCTACCTTCCGATACCTCATAGTTGCGCTCATCAGAGTAATCATCGTCGGTATAACATTGCACTTCGTTGTTATAGTTTGCTTGAGTTTGAGCGGTCCAATTGCTCCAATTTACCCGGCTACCATCAAAGGTGTCGATCCACTGTACTTCCCAGCCGGCTTGCGCCGATGAAGTAGCTGCAAAAAACAAACCAGCCAACAGCGTTGCTTTTTTAGCAACTGTAAAACGGCTTACTGCATCGTCTTGAGAAAACATCTTGCTTACTATCCTTGAGTTAAGCTGAGCCGTTTTGCTAGCCACGCAGATCGCAGCCGAGCAAAGGGCTAAATAAAAAAGGCGATGATCAAACAGGTTTAATCATCGCCTCTGGCTTACGCGCTAACGACTGGTACGCTAGCTAATGGTTAGAGGCGCTTTACTCCAACCAAGAAATGTTACGAATTTCTATGTTGCTTAAGGTTGGCGCACTGCCACCTGATTCAGCATAAAGATCCGCAATAGTGAACGGTGAGTTAACCACGCTAAGATCAGCAGCAGCAAAGTTAGAGAAGCTGCTTAAGCTAATAGTGTGTTCAACCCACTGGTCAGTTAGGGTGTAACCTTGGCCATCGTTAAAGCGAACCCAATGATTAGTGCCGCCCGAGGCCGTTGTTTGGAAACCAAGGTAGAAGCCATAAGCAGCATCGCCTTTAATTTCGAAAGTGATTTGGGTAGAGCTTGAAAGGTTACTAGTTTGTCCAGGAATACCTACGCCAGCTCCCCAACCCCAATCTTTGGCAGTAGCAGGATCTGAAGCAATGGTTAATACGCCAGTGGCATCATCTACGCCAGCCCAAGCGGTAGCAGGGCTGTCCCAACCATAGGCAACCGCACCTTCGTATAAGGCAGTATTCAATACTACAAACTCACCTTCTTCAGGAGGGGTAACAACAGGTGCATAAGGAGGTGGTAAAATAGTCGCCATTAAAGTATCAAAGTCACCGCCAAAGCTAGCAGTAAACGACGATACATCACCGCGGGTTAAACCAGCGCTGTTTAAGGCCTCTACTTTATCCCAAGCTAGGTACTTAACATTGCCGTCAATATCAATTAAGCCAAAGTGTTTTTCTGAGTGGCCCGGGTTGCTTTCATCGCCCTTCCATGGCTCGTCAAAGGCTTGGAAGAAAAACAGTGACGCACCAAAATCGTTGGAGAAAGTACGCATTGCATCATAAAATGCTTTTTGCTTGTACTCGTCGGCAGCTTGAGTGCCGCCGGCACCAAAGTTTTCATTTGAAACCGTAGACCAGCCCGTTTCACCGATGTGAATTTGCTTGCTCGAATCAATGGTATTGATAAAGTCTTGCGCCACTTTAATTTGTGACACGGTATGCAAGTAGGCTTTATCCATTGCTGAATCAACTTGCTCCTGCACGGTTAAATCTTGCTCGCTGGCAGGTACTTTCCAATCGGCTGAAAAAGTAGGGTCGTAAAGCGTGTCGTGGTGAGCGTAGGTATGTAAAGACACATAGTCTACTGCTTCAATCAATGCGATAAGATCTGCTTGTTCACCAATGTTGGCACTGTCGTCGATGCCTGCCCATACCGCATGGTTATCAGAACTGGTAATCCAAATATTGGCTACCGAAGGGTTCTCAGATTTCCATTGCTGTAAGTCGTTAACGTGACCAAGGATAATGCCAGGTACCACGTGGTATTCTGCCCAATTAACCATTGCTTCATTACCCACCGCAATCACTTTGATGATTTCTGGGTAAGCTAAGGCAAGCTCTTTGGCTTTAGCCATTTCTAAAGCATTTTCAGGGTTCTCTTGATCGTGAATCACTGGTTGATCAGTCCATGAGTTTAGGGCATCAATCCATACCCCTAACTGCACGTACATTTCAAAAGATTCATCTTCGGCCATTAGCTCGGCAATGGCTTGTAATAGGTTCTCGGTATTGCTTTTACCATCAAGGCCAATGAAACCCTGAGTATTGTAGGTGCGGAGCATTTTTATGCCCATGGCCGATAAAATTTGCATGTCTTCTTTATGCATATCAACCGTAGGTACATTAACGCCACTTTCGCGTACTGTTGAACGCCAAGCACCATAAGAAATCGCTAAGTAATCGGGGTTACCCAAAATTACATCGCCGTTTAGAGCGCTAGGATAAACGCTACCAGGGCCAGGTTGAGGAGCAAGCTCGGTGCCAGTTCCAGGGCCAGTTCCCGGATCACCCAAATCATTCAGGGGCTCATCGGCACAAGCCACCACTAATACCGACATGGCGGCCAGCAAAATTGATTTTAAACTACATATTTTCATCTTTTTTCCACCAGTTAAATTGAAACAATTAACCTGATACTTCCTTGAAAATGAGAATACGTTTAGCGCATTCTCGGTGACGGATAAATGCAGGGGCACTTAGCAAAATGCCCCTGCAATCTAAGCTTACGGTTGAGCGCTAAAGCTGATGTTGTCGAAATACATAACAGTATCAGCAGGGCGAACCTCTACGATGGGGTCATCAAAGTCTGGGAATACCACAACTTCAACCATATCTCCTTGTGCAGCAGCCGCGGCAAACTCTGGGTGCTGACTAAAATCAAAAGTCAGCTCTTCCCATTCGCCCACCTTAGTATTGCTCGCAAGAATCTCTGCTCCCCATTGGTTAGCCGCTGCTAACTTAAGGCGTACTGCGCTGATTTTGTCTTTATAAACCATCATTTTCACAGTGCTGTTGCTAGCGTTAAGCTCAAAACCTTCTACTGATCGAGTCACTGTGCCAGCCCATGGTGCTCCCGCTGCGCGAGCGGTAATTTTGGCTACCGTAGCAGAGCCGTTAATGCCAGAGGTATCAGGGTTAGCAACAAACTCAATAACTGGGTTGTCGTCGTTTTCAAATACTTCCCAACTTAGTGTTTTGGTTTCGAAATCTATGCCTTCATCGATAGTTACCGTGTTGTCATCACCAGCGATTGGCGCTTCGGTACCGCCAGTGGAAGAGACTTGAACGTTGTCGACTAAGTATTTAGAACCGATGCCCGTTCCCCATGCTGGAAAAATCATCACTACGTCAATAGCGCTTGGATCTAGTCCTGCATTTTGTAACTCCGCTAAGTCAAAGCTGTAGTGCTTCCAAGTATCTAGCTCTGGAAGCTCGGCTAAACTCAGTTCTGCGAAGTTAGCTCCGCCGTTTGATTCAACTTTAAACTTCCAATCGGTTGCGCCACCTTCAGCGGTCAATTTCAAGTCAAACGAGATAGACCCACCGTTTGCCCAAGCACTCGCATCAATAGGCGTTCCGTTGGTAGCGCCGTGATCGGCACGGCTACTAAAGCCATTAACCTGTTCGCCAACTACTTCAAACTCGGTGGCTGCTCCATAGCTATCATCGCTATCGGTCACCACGGCTGGTGTGGTACCGCCACAACAATCCCAGGCGATCCAACTTGGGTTAGCGGCATCATTGAAAATTACCACTGAGTCACCTTCAGGCGGGTCAACTGGGTCAACTGGGTCAACTGGGTCAACTGGGTCAACTGGGTCAACTGGGTCAGTCGTGTCTTCTTGTTCTACAAAGGTCACGTCATCCCAGTAAAAAATTTTGTCTTCACTGGCGTCCACTAAGAAGTCGAAGAAAATTGATTTTTTGTTAAAGGTATATTCTGGATTAAGTTGCTGGGTACCATCTGCAACATTGGTAAAGTCGAAGCTAAGTTTTTCCCAGGCAGCCGCCACAGTAGTGTAAACAAGTACCTCGGCAGTTTGTGTATCGTCGTCTGCATTCTCTACTTTAAGCAGCACTGGTACGCCCGATTCTGGTGAATACACCCACACACTTATAATGCTGCGATCTTGGGTAATGGCTAAGGTGGCCGTATCGCCCAGTGTGGTGCCAGCCCAGTCTTCTGCAGCCGCTGCTTTGGTAGTTTTAATTACCGTAGCACTAGTGCTGTAAGCGGTAATGCCATTTAAGGCTGGATTAGCTGCGGCTAACTCGGTTACCGCACCACCAAAATCTGTCATGGGTAAATCTAATGATAGTTTTGTTCCGCTGTCAGCATCTGGGTTAGTTGGTTCTACCGGATCAACAGGGTCGGTGGTATTACCGTCTGCCACAAACTCTACATTGTCTACGCGGTAAACTGCGCCTTCACCTTCTCCCCAAGCTGGGTAGATTAAGATGTTATCAATGCTGCTTAGGTCTAAACCTTGGGTCGCTAAGTCTGCAAGGTTCACACTAACGTGCTGCCAAGTATCTAACACCGGCGCGGTGATCATTATTTCAACTTCTTCACCACCGGCGTCATTTTGAATGCCGCCATTACTTTCTAATTTTACCGCCCAGTTCACATCACCTGGGCTGGCTGTCATTTTAAGGTCAAACTCCAAAGTACCGGTGCTTTCCATTGCACTCGCGTCTAAAGCACCACGTTCACTATCACGAACAAAACCTAACACCGCAGGCTGAGCATTAATCGCAAACTCGGTGACCATGCCGTAGTCACTAAGCTCAATTGGATTCGTTGGTGTGGTACCACCACAGCAGTCCCATGCAGGCCAATAAGGGTTTATCGCATCATTAAACACCAGCAGGTCGTTGCCTACTGGATCAGTTGGCTCAACCGGATCGGTAGGCTCTACTGGATTTGCGGGGGTTTCGCCATTTACTACTTCGTCAGCACAACCACTTAACGCAAGAGCCAAAGCGGCAGCTAATACCGTATTGGCCAGTTTGAATTTGCTATTTGTCACTGTCATTCCATGTGTCCTTGATAGTTATTAACATCATGTTTTAACTAAAAAACGGATTATTTTTGGCTCTCAAAAAAGAAAGCGCTTACTTTTTATTGCTAAAAAAATGACTTTTCAGCCAGTGTTCTTGTCCATGAATTTGTTTAGAGCGCAATGCTACATCGCCATTACACGTATAAATAAACAACAGCTAACGGAATCTGTACAGCGTTACCGCAAGGCTTAATTAAAAATATTGAGGCTCATCACGAAAAGTAAGCGTTTTCAAAATATTGTTAATACAAATCCTATGAAAAGCTTATCAAGATCAAACGCGCATGGCTTAAATCCCAAGGAAATAGTGTATTTTCCACTCGTAAACACCCCTAATTAGGTAAAAACCGAGCTAAATGTGACCCAAGTAGAAAAATAACCGCCTTTAGATTGCCTACATTTCGATTCTAAAATAGAGTGCCACAAAAGAAAGCGCTTTCTTTTTGGCTCTTAAGACTTATAGTGTGGACCTTAAGGATTAATAAGAAAGCGTACCTAGCGAGAGTGCCGATAAAAAAGGATTATCTAATGCAGAGTAAAACGGTTTTATCTTCAATTATTTGCGGTTTAATGTTGTCATCAGGAAGCGCAATAGCCAGCGATCTTAAACAAGGCGGAACCCTTACCGTACCGATTATTGGTACTGGTTTTGTAGAAAACTACAACCCTTATACTTCTAAAGACTTGTTACATGGAGTGATGTTTGAACCATTAATGGTTTTCAACAATATGACCGGTAAAACTGAGTGGCGCCTGGCTAAATCAGCTGAATATTCCGACGATCTTAAAACCATTAAGCTCACCCTTCGTGATGGTTTAACCTGGTCTGATGGCAGCCCTCTTACTGCTAAAGATGTAGCTTATAGCTTCACCATGACCAAAGAAAATGGTGCATTTGACCAACGTGGTATTTGGACCGACGGCAACCTAATTAGCATTGAAGCAACGAATGATACAACGGTAGAGTTTAAGTTAAACCAGGCTGATTCAACCTTTATCTGGAACCTAGAGAAATACCATATCATTCCAGAAAAAGTGTGGAGTAAAGTAAGTGACTTAACCACCTTCACAAACCCCAACCCTATTGGTAGCGGTCCAATGACCGAAGTGAAGTATATTAAAACCCAGCAAATGGAGTTGTGCCGCAACCCCAACTATTACTTAGAAGGTTTGCCTCACTTAGATTGTATTACCTACCGCTCTTACAACGATAACTCGCAAATTCAGCCAGCTTTAATGAAAGGCGAAATTGACTGGGGTTCCAACTTTATTGCTGACATCGACAATACATTTGTTGCGGCAAGCCCAGAAAATCATCATTACTGGTACCCAGCAAACGATGCTATTCATTTATACGTAAATACAAAAGAAGCGCCTTTTAGCGATTTAGAATTACGTAAAGCCTTATCAATGGCTTTAGACCGTGAAGCGATTGTAGATATCGCGGCCTATGGTTACCCAACGGTTAACTTTAATGCCGGTGGTATTGGTGAACTATACAGCACTTATATTGATGCCGACGTTACCGCTAAGTACAAAGACTTAACCACTTACAACCCAGACAAAGCTAACCAAATGTTAGATGCAGCTGGCTATGTAGATAAAAGTGGCGATGGCTTCCGCCAAACCAAAGACGGTAAGCGCATCGAGTTTGATATTGAAGTAGTAAACGGCTGGACCGATTGGATCCAAGTAGTACAAATGGTTACCGAATACTTCGAAGAAGTAGGCATTAAAGCCAATGTGAAAACCGTTGATTGGGCAGTGTATGACTCGTCACTAAAAGACAGTAAATACAAAATGTCGATTAACTGGTCGCTAGTAGCTACCCACCCTATTTTGGCTTACCAAGATTACTACTCAAGTTCGCGCATTGGTAAAACGTGGCATGGTGGTCATGGTGTTCACTCACCAGAAATTGACGCCCTAATTGATGGCTTTGGCAAAACTAACGACACTGCAGAACAGGCCGACATCATCAAGCAGCTGCAAGTATTTAGCGCAGAGAACTTACCTTTCATTCCGCTATTTTCTAATCCAACTTGGTTCCAATACAACAGCTCTAAAATTGTTGGTTGGCCAAACGCAGAAAACCCATATGTACAGCCAGTATGGTACGACGGTGGTAAACGAGTGTTAATCATTAACAATCTTCACCTTAAGTAACACAACTGTAGAGAGCCACTGGTTGGCTCTCTTACTTTGGAAAATATTATGAGTTTTTTATTACGCCGACTGGGCTTTTACTTCACAGCCTTCTTGATCGCCATCTCCTTTAACTTTTTGTTACCCCGGTTAATGCCAGGCGATCCAGTTGACGCATTATTTGCAGCAGCTCAAGGCAGAATGGATCCCGCGCAAATGGACGCGGTAAGAGAAATGTATGGTTTTATGGATGGCTCGGTTTTTGAGCAATACATTGCCTACATTAAAAGTGTATTTACCTTGGATTTAGGTCCTTCAGTATTAATGTTCCCAGTGGGAGTAACTGAAGTGATAGGAATGGCCCTGCCGTGGACCATGTTCCTAGCCCTAGGTTCATTGATTGTAGCGCTAATTATCGGGGTATCAATTGGCACCTACGCTTCTTATCGACGTGAAGGTTTTTTTGGTCAGGTATTTCCGCCGGTACTCGCCTTTATTAGTAATTTCCCGTACATCGTAACTGCATTATTGCTGTTCTACTTTTTTGGTTTGCAGTTAGAGCTGCTGCCACTGGCTTATACCTACGACCCTACCTTAGACCCTGCTTTTAGTTGGGAGTTTATTGGTAGCGTACTTAAACACGCCATATTACCCATGGGCTCCATGGTTGTGGTAGGCATTGCCACCTGGGTATTTAACATGCGTAACGCCATGATTAATGTGCTGGGTGAAGACTATGTGACGATGGCAGAAGCCAAAGGTCTATCGAGCTTTCGGGTAATGTATCGCTACGCTGGGCGTAACGCGATCTTACCGGTAGCTACCGCTATAGCCATGGCCATTGGTTTCTCATTTGCCGGCTCAATCATGACCGAGGTGGTGTTTAACTACCAAGGCTTAGGCAACATCTTGCTTAAAGGTATTGTGGCGCGCGACTACCCACTTATTCAGGCTATTTTGCTCATTCTTGTTACTGCGGTACTAACTGCAAACTTCATCGCCGACTTGTTGTATGTCTGGCTTGATCCCCGTATTTCGAAGTAGGTTTTACTATGGAACATCATCACAACTCAGCTAAGTGGCACCAAGTATTAGCCAAGTGTTTAGCCTTTTTTCATGGTAATCCACCGGCAATTATTGGCGGATTACTAGCTACAATTATTTTGCTCGGTGCACTATTTGCTCCAGCAATTGCAACACACGATCCACAAAAACGTGTATCCAGACCTCACCAAGCGCCAAGTGCCGAATACATTATGGGCACAACCCGTAACGGCCGCGACGTTTTTAGCCAAGTGCTTTTTGGCGCCCGTAAATCACTAACGGTTGCGATTACTGCCGGTATTATTGCCATGAGCATTGCGGTAGCCGTTGGCGTTAGTTCTGGTTACTTTGGTGGCAAAATTGATGAATGGTTAAACTTCATCACCAATGTATTTTTGGTTTTTCCGCAACTGCCCTTATTGATTGTATTAGCCGCCTTTCTTGGGCAAGTGGGCTCCTTAGTGATAACCGTGCTGCTGGGGGTCACCTCCTGGCCATGGGGCGCTAGGGTTATCAGAGCCCAAACCATGGCAATACGAAACAAAGAGTTCATCATTTCGGCCGAGGTAATGGGCGAATCCAAGCTGCGCATCATCTTAGTGGAAATTCTTCCTAACTTGGTTTCTATCGTATTTGGTGGCTTTTTGGGTACGGTGATTTACGCCATGGGCTCTGAGGCCGGTTTAGGCATATTAGGTTTAGGCGACGCCACCGAAGTTAGCTGGGGCTCTATGCTCTACTGGGCGCAAGTTTCTTCTTCTCTCTACACCGGCGCATGGTGGGAGATGCTAGTACCAGCCTTAGCTCTAGCCTTTACCGGTGGTGCGCTAGCGCTAATTAACATGTCAATTGACCAAGTAAGTAATCCAAAACTTAAAACTGGTCCGCACCTAAAAGTATGGAAAAAACTGCAAAAAGCAGCCAATCAACGTCGAGGTTTAGCATGAGCCAAGCATTACTAGAGATTAACAACCTAAGCGTTGACTATGTTTCACCCAATGGCATTGCTCGCGCGGTAAACAATGTAAGTTTAAGCATTGCCCCAGGCGAGACCCTTGGCCTAGCTGGTGAGTCGGGTTGCGGTAAAAGCACCCTCGCCTTCGCGATTTCCCGTTTACATAAAGCACCCGCGCTAATCCCTGAAGGAGAAATCCTTTATAAGGGCAAGGACGTGCTGAAAATGAACGATAAACAGCTACGGGCATTTCGCTGGAATGACACCTCGGTAGTATTCCAAAGTGCCATGAACTCACTTAACCCAGTAATCACCATTGGTGAGCAGTTAATCGATGTTATTTTGGCTCACAAGCAAGTCAGTCTAAAACAGGCTAACGAAAAAGCCACTGAGTTGCTGTCGGTAGTGGGTATTCATGGCGACCGCTTAAAAAGCTTCCCTCACCAATTAAGTGGTGGCATGCGCCAACGTGTCGTTATCGCTATCGCCTTAGCGCTAGAGCCAAAGCTAATCATTATGGATGAACCAACCACGGCTCTAGACGTAGTGGTTGAACGAGAGATCCTTAATGAGCTTTACGATCTAAAAGAGAAGTTTGGCTTCTCGATTTTGTTCATTAGCCACGACTTAAGCTTAATGGGCGAAATAGCCGACCGTATTGGAGTTATGTACGCCGGTAACTTGATTGAAATTGGCGACGCCAAAACAGTATTTAACCAGCCTAGCCACCCTTATACCAAAGGTTTGGTTTCGTCGTTCCCAACCATTCATGGGCCAAAAGAGCGCTTATACGGGATCCCAGGCGACCCGGTAAACCTGCTCAAATTACCTAGCGGCTGTAACTTTCAAGCGCGCTGTAACGATTGTGTAGAAAACTGTAAAAGCGATGAACCTATTTTGCGCGCACAAGCTAGCGGTGTTCATGCTGCTTGTCATATTTTGGAGGTTCAAAAATGAGCGTAGTAAGCGAAAATCAAACCGTACTTGCGGTCGAAAACTTAATTAAAGACTTTCCCATTGGTTTATCGTCTAACCCAAATAACCTAATGCGGGCAGTTAACGATGTATCTTTTGAGCTTAAAAAGGGCCAAGCCTTAGCGATTGTTGGAGAGTCTGGCTCCGGTAAAAGTACCGGTGCTCGGGTGCTAACACGCATCTATGAGAAAAATGGCGGTGACATCCTATTTAAGGGCCTGCCTTTGGATGAGTTTGTAAAACAACATGGTTCGCTAGAATATGCTCGCCAAGTACAAATGATCTTCCAAGACCCCTTTGGCTCACTTAACCCAGTGCATTCAATCTACCACCATATTGCTCGCCCCTTGCTAATTCACAAACGCGCCAGCAAAAAAGAACTACGCAATAAGGTTTACGAGTTGCTCGATTTAGTAGGCCTTTCGCCAGTAGTGGAAACCGCCGAGAAATACCCCCATGAGCTAAGTGGTGGTCAACGCCAACGGGTTGCTATTGCTCGCGCACTAGCGGTTGACCCAGAAGTTATCTTAGCTGACGAGCCGATTTCGATGTTAGACGTATCGGTGCGCTTGGGCATTTTGAACCTCATGGCCGATTTAAAAGACAAACGTGGCATCAGTTTCATGTACATCACTCATGATATTGCTACCGCACGCTACTTTGCAGAAAAGACTGCTGTTATGTACGTAGGCCACATGGTGGAATGGGGTAACAGTGACAAAGTAACCCAAACGCCCCAGCACCCCTACACCAAGCTATTACTGTCGGCGGTGCCAGAGGCAAGTAAAAGTGGTCGCCGTGAACTAGGTGCGAAAAAGGGAGACATTCCTATGTGGCACCCTAACTCAGTGGGTTGCCCATTTGCTGCGCGTTGCCCAAATGCCTTGGACAAGTGTAATCAAGCATTTCCAGAAGTGACTCAAATTGCCGACGATCACTTCATACGTTGCTTTAACGTTTAACAAGAATTTTTTTGCGCTGCAAAGTAAGCGCTTACATGGATTTTAAGCTAATGAAAGAAGAAAACATGGATACATTAACAAAAGACATCACCGGAGAGTTTGTCTCTATTGATGGTGATAAATACTACCAAATCAAAAACGTCGATCAGATGGCCCCGTTTTTTATCAGTGTGGTTTCAGCCAGCGACCATTGGTTATTCATCTCTTCAACCGGTTGTTTATCGGCAGGGCGCATTCGCCCAGAGAACGCTTTGTTTCCCTATAAATCAGTAGATTATATTCATGAGAATGCTGAAAACACCGGCAGCAAAACTATTGTAAAAGTAACGAGCGAAGCAGGCATCCAACAGTGGGAACCCTTCAATCAACACCACGATAGTTTCTACCAATTGCGTCGCAATATTTATAAAAATATTGCGGGTGACAAAATCATCTTTGAAGAGCTCAATTTTGATTTAGGTTTAAGCTTTAAGTACCAATGGAGCAGCAGCGAAAAGTTTGGTTTTGTTCGTCAAGCAACACTCACCAACACCACTCATAAAACACGTGAAATTGAGCTAGTGGATGGCATTCAAAACTTACTGCCGTCGAATACGCCATTCTCAATTATGCAAGGCAGCAGCGCCCTACTTGACGCCTACAAATGGAATGAGCGCGAAGCCAACTCTAGCCTAGCCACTTACAGCTTATACGCTAAATTGAGCGACCGCGCAGAGCCTGCAGAATCACTGTTAGCAACTAGCGTATTCTCGCTAGCGGAAAACTGCCAATCAATACTGCTGTCTAGCCAGCAGTTAGCTGCATTTCGCCGTGGCAGCTCAGTAGAAGACGAACAACTAACACGTGGAGTAAGGGGCTCTTATTTCATTCATAAAAAGCTAACACTTGCCGCCGCCACTCAGGATAGCTGGAGCATTGTCGCCGATGTTGACCAATCACACGCCCAGTTAGCAGAGTTGCAGCAGCAAATCAGCAAGCCGCAACAACTTGAGCAAGCGGTTATGGCATCGATTGAACAAAACCATCAGGAGCTTCTTAAGCTTATGGCTGGCAGCGATGCTTACCAGAAAACCGCAGAAGATGAGACCAGCGTACACCACTACGCCAACGTATTGTTTAACAACATGCGCGGTGGTGTGGTTGTTGACCAGTACTGGGTTGAAAGTGCAGATTTTGTGAAAACCCTAAAGAATGCCAATACCCAAGTAGCGCTAGACCAAACAAGCTTCTTAAATAGCTTGCCAGCTAAGATTAACTACGACGAGCTACTGTCGTTAGCGGCTAAACAAAATAGCCCGCAATTATTGCGTTTGTGCCATGAGTACTTACCGCTTACTTTTGGCCGTCGCCACGGCGACCCAAGCCGCCCTTGGAATCATTTCGAGATCAAGCTAAAAGATAACCAAGGCAATCGTTTATTGTCTTACCAAGGTAACTGGCGTGACATTTTCCAAAACTGGGAAGCACTAGGCGTAAGTTACCCAAGCTTTATTAAGAGCTTTATTGCCAAGTTTGTGAATGCCTCGACCATTGACGGCTACAATCCTTACCGCATCACCAAAGCAGGGGTTGATTGGGAGTTATTGGAATCTGACGATCCATGGAGCAACATTGGTTACTGGGGTGATCACCAGATTATCTATTTGCTTAAATTTTTGGAGCAATCAGACAAATACCAACCTGCAGAGCTAAAAGCCCTGCTAGATACAGAGATTTTTAGCTACGCCAATGTGCCTTACGAGATCTCTTCAGCAGAAGCGATTTTTGCCGACGCCAAAAACACCGTTGAATTTAACGAAAACAAACAGAAAATCATTGAAAGCCGCCAAAGCGTAATGGGCAGCGATGCTCGCCTATTGCTTGACCAAAACCAAGAAGTCTACTTGGCAAACTTGGCTGAAAAACTATTGGTTCCACTACTCGCTAAGCTAGGAAACTTAGTGTTAGACGGCGGTATTTGGTTAAATACCCAACGCCCAGAATGGAACGATGCCAACAACGCGATTGTGGGTACTGGCTTGTCCATGGTAACCCTTTATTACATGCGTCGTTATGTGGCCTTTATGCAAAAACTATTTGCCGACAACAAGCAATACGCCATGTCTAAAGAGCTCGCCGAGTGGTTAAGTGCTAGCAGTAAAATTTTACAAGAGGCTAGCCAACTAGTCGCGGCTGCGCCAGTAAACGAAACTCAACGTAACCAAGTATTACGTGACTTGGCCAAGGCCGCAGCAGATTACCGCCAACATGTTTACCAACATGGCTTCTCTGGCAAAGTAACCGTAGATGTAGCAGATATTCAAGCACTACTTGCTCCAAGCCTAGAGATTATGGATAAGAGTATTGCCAGCAACTACCGTAACGACGGTTTGTACAACGCTTATAACATCATTAATTATAAACAAGATGAAGTGGCTGTAGATTACCTTTACCCAATGTTAGAAGGCCAAGTTGCGGTATTGTCTGCTGGAGTACTCACACCAGACGAAGCGGTTCACTTACTCGATAAGTTATACAACAGCAGTATGTACCGCGCGGATCAGCACACCTTTATGCTTTATCCCGATCGCGACTTAGCGGGCTTTGCCAATAAAAACCGAATTTTAGCAGCGCGCGTTGCGGCTAACCCGGCACTGCAAACCATGCTTGAGAAGCACGACCCACGTATTGTGGAGCAAGATAACCAAGGTCACTACCACTTTAATGCTGATTTTGAGAATGCAGGTGCGCTAACCGCTGCTATTGGCGTCGCCAAAGCAGATTACCCAGAAGTCGCCGACTCAGCCTGGCAAGACATCTTTGCCGTTTACGAAGAAGTGTTTAACCACCAAGCCTTTACTGGTCGCTCTGGCACAATGTTTGGCTATGAAGGTCTAGGTTCAATCTACTGGCATATGGTGTCTAAGCTATTGTTAGCGGTGCAAGAGAACTATTTTGCCGCCTACAAACTTGACCCGCACTCCTTAGCCACTCAACAACTAGCTGAGTACTACTACAAAGTACGAGCGGGCATTGGCTTTAACAAGTCTCCAGAGGTGTACGGCGCCTTCCCTACCGACCCTTACTCACATACCCCTAAACAAGCCGGAGCTCAGCAGCCAGGCATGACAGGGCAAGTGAAGGAAGAAATTCTAACCCGCTTTGGCGAGCTGGGTATTTTGGTAGAACAAGGCAAAATTAGCATCAAACCTTCACTGCTTAAAGGCAGCGAGTTCTTAAGTGCTGCCGATGATTACCAATACATTGACCCACAAGGCAATACCCAAAGCCTAGCGCTAGAGGCTAAGCAATTAGCCTTTACCTATTGCCAAGTGCCGTTTATTTACGCCAGCACTGAGCAAAGCCAAGGCCAGCTAGTGGTGAGTTATAAAAATGGTGAACAGTGGTCAAGCGAGTCCTTAGAGATGAGCGAAGAACTCAGTAAGCAAATCTTTGAACGTAGCGGACAAGTGGCCAAGGTGTTTGTTTCGGTGCCAAGCCAAATGTTACTGAGCTAAACAAGAGGAAAAACAGTGAACAGCCACCTAGTAGAGGTGTCTGATTACAACGCGGCGGGATATGCTCCCGTCGTGGATTTTCAGACCTGGCGAGTCGCCATATTAAACTACATTGATGAGCTCGAAACTGAGCTCATCGACAACTTTCAGTGTCACTTAGCAACCGATGAAGTGTTTGTTTTACTTGAAGGAAAGTGCATTCTATTTTGCGCCGAAACCACTCAAGGAAAGCTCGGAGAGATTGTTGCAACCGACATGCAAGCCGGAAAGCTTTACAACATTAAGCAAGGGGTTTACCACACTCATACACTAAGCCAAGACGCCAAAGTGCTGATTGTAGAAAACCAAGATACTAACGATAACAACTCACCTAAAATCACCGTTTCTGGTGATATTCAGCAACAACTTAGCCACCTAAAAGCCCAGCTTTGGGGCAGCTAAAATCCTGTTTAATCACTTAGGCTATTGGCTAAGTGATTACCCTGCTTTATCGCTATTCAACTGCTTAACTGAGTTACGAATGATTAACTCTGGAGCTAGTTTCTCAGTTATCGTGTGCGCTCTGTCATTAATTAAGGCCAGTACGCCTTGAGCCGCTTCGTAACTAAGCTGTTCGATGGGAAAGCTCACCGTAGTTAATCGAGGGCGAATGTGCTGGCTATAAGTGTCGTTATCAAAACCAACAATTGAAATATCTTCACCAATGGTTAGCTTGGCGTCACTGCATACGTTATACACAGCTAGAGCAATGTTGTCGTTTTGACAAAAAATAGCGGTAAAACCTTTATTGCGAGACATTAAACGGTGCACGGTTTCGTGGTTGCCTTCGTGATCAAAACGACCTTCAATTACCAAGTTTGCATCGTAAGCTATGCCCGCCTCGGCTAAAGCATTGCGATAGCCCTGCAAGCGGTCGCGACTTTCCACCTTACTCATTTGCCCGGTGATGCAGGCAACCTTGGTATGGCCGTTATCGATTAAGTGCTTGGTGGCTAAATAACCACCAAGCTCATTATCAATCCAGATACAGCGCCCTGCTAGCTCAGGAATATTGCGGTTTAAGATAATCGATGCAGGCGTATCTTCGGCAATCTTAATTAGTTCGTTGTCTGACAACTTGTCTGAGTGGATGATCAATCCATCAACCTTTTTCGAGGCCAAAAACTCAATCGAATCGACTTCTTTAGTTTTAGATTCCTGGCCACTGGTAACAATAAGGTGCAGACGTTCTTCACGAATAATGTTTTCAGTGTTGTGCATTAAGGGGCCAAAGTACGGACCATCTAAACTCCCCACCAGCATGCCAATACTGTTTGAGCGATTAGACGCTAAAGCCTGGGCGAAAGTATTAGGTTTATAGCCGAGTTGTTCTATCGCATTAAACACTTTAACGCGATTTTTTTCCTTTACTGAAGAGTGACCGTTAATCGCTCTTGATACAGTGGCCTGAGACACTTTGGCCAGCTCAGACACTTCCTTTATTGTTATCAACTCATTAACCCTACTGTTCAATACCTGCTTTACTCATGCGCATAGCGCAATGCATGTTACTTTTTACTAAATATCGCCGCAGCTTGCTAGTAATATGAGCGGAAACGGCGATATAGTCGACAAAGTAAACGCTAACAAAATAAAATCGCGCATATTTTCAACATACTATCACACTATAAACAGAGCAAAGTGGCATCACCGCCCATGTTTGCTCGCTTTGTGTAGCTACACGTTTACTGAATAAGTCGGCCGAAAGAAGGTTTTGCACTTACAGAACACCCAACAAAAAGAAAGCGCTTGCTAAATAAGGCAAACAAAAAAGAACAACTCACGCTGCGAAGCCAACTAAGCAAGCAAAACCAACACTATGCCAAACTCGCTCAAACCCCCTTTAAACACTAGGTTTTGTGAAGCAATGCGCAAATATTAATGACAATTAAGCAGATCCCAAACGACGATATTTAAAGCAATACACACAAATGCTATAAAGAAAGCGCTTACAAAATGATTTTAGCTTAGCAAGGAAGAATAATGATGATTAAGCCGAGTTCTGTTGGAAAACTCTCAGCACTAGCGCTAGCCACCACACTTACAGCTTGTGGTTCCACTTCGTCTTCTTCAGACGGAAGTAGTGGCTTGGTTCAAACTAAACCAGCCAAACAAATTACTGGCGAGCCGGTTACTCCAAGTGACAAATGGAAACTGATTTGGAGCGACGAGTTTGAGGGTGATGAAATTGATACCCGCAAATGGGGCTTTGAAGAAAACTGTTGGGGTGGCGGCAACAACGAACAGCAGTGTTATACCGACCGCAAAGTAAATGCCTTTGTTGAAGACGGCAAACTTAACATTGTTGCCAAGAAAGGAAACTTCACCGGCCCTGACAATCCCGACGGTAAAAAAGGCTTAAACAAAACCCTTCCGTTTACTTCTGCCCGTTTACGCACCCTAAACAAGAAAGAATGGAAATACGGTCGCTTTGAGATCCGTGCTAAGTTGCCATCGGGTCAAGGGACTTGGCCAGCTATTTGGATGTTACCGTCCGACTGGGTATATGGCGGCTGGGCTGCATCGGGTGAAATTGACATCATGGAAGCAGTCAACCTAAAAGCTAAATCTGATGAAACGGGCGCTATTGGCGAGCCTGAATCACGCATTCACGGCACCCTACACTTTGGTAAAAAGTGGCCCGATAACGCCCACGTAGGCCAAGGTGTAAAATTGCCGAATGGTGCTAACCCAGCAGATGATTACCATACCTATGCAATTGAGTGGGAAGAAGGTGAAATTCGCTGGTACGTTGATAACTACCACTACGCAACACAAACTCACGAGGGCTGGTATAGCCAATATGAGAAAGATGGCATGCTGGTTAATGCAGAATCAGAAGCGCCGTTTAACCAAAAATTCCACTTACTGCTTAACCTCGCCGTAGGCGGTAACTGGGCAGCTAAGGCCAATGAAGGCGGCATTGATGAATCAATCTTCCCTCAAACCTTCTCGATTGATTCAGTAAAAGTATATCGCTGTACCGTGGACCGCTGGAAAGGCAAAGGTTGTGCTGCAAGATCTGACGATGCAGTGTTAGTTGCTGGCGTAAAACCACCAGCTATTTTGGCAGTAGATGATGCCTATGCAGATGGCCCACTATTAGACATTTACAGCGATAGTCTAAACAAGTCTCTAGCCTTTGAAAGCTACAACCCGGTAGACACAGTTAAGTATTCGGAAGTTGACGAAGCGAGTCGCGGTAAAGTGATTAAAGTGAGTAAGAGCAGTGGAGCCGGCAATATTTACTTTAGAGCACCTCTTACCGATTTAAGCCACTGGCTAGAAAGCGGCCAACTCATCTTTGATATTAAAGTTGAAGAGCAAGCCAGCAACGCCAAACTACTGGTGAAACTCGATAGCGGTTGGCCCCACACCAGTGATGTTGAAGTACCATTACCAGCAGAGGGTGAATGGAAAGAAGTTCGCTTAAATATTAAAGATATTCTCGCTGGCGGAAATAGCCATGCAGCAGGTAAGAAAGCTGATATTGCTGCAATCAGCAATCTATTGGTATTTGAACCAAGCGACAAAATGACCTTCAAATTAGATAACATTCGATTTGAGAAAAAATAGCCATGTAAACTGGCACAAAAAAGGGGGGAGAAGCTTAGGCTTCTCCCCCCTTTTTACTTAATAGCATTCAAGCAATGTTAGCTGCCTACCTTCAGTTGGTCCCAGTAGAAAACTTGTTCTCCAGCTTCTGCTCCGCGTACACCGTAGTTAAAAAATAAAGTCACTTTGTTGTAGCGAGTATCACTCTGCCAACTTGGCGTGGCTTGGCTAAAGTCAAATATTAGCTGCTCCCACTGCCCTTGGCTTTGAGTAAGCACTTCAACTTCGGCAAAACTATCTGGCTGCTTACTGTCGGTTATCTTTAACCTTACTGGGATTGCTGCAGCAGGAGAGTACACCCACAGGCTCATGGTTGGCTTAAGCTCATCTAATTGGATAGCCTGGCTAAAACCGGCTCCCTCTCCTAGGCTGGTTCCCGCCCAACCAGCCGCATTGGCTGATTTACGAGTGAGAGCAACCCGGCTACGCTGCTTGCTAGGATCTTGGATTAGTTGACTATTGTTGCCGCCGAAATCTGAGAAGTAGTAAGCCAAGCCACGTTGGCTAAAGTTAAAGGGCAAACTTGCTTCAGGGTACTCAAAGCGTAGTTTGTCAATTTGCAGATCCATACTGGCTGTTGGCTCGATAACAAACAGATTAACCACTTTGGTCAAATCTACCGACTTGCCAGACACTAAGCTGTTTCCACGAGCGGCTAGATCTGCCACGTTTATCCTCACTTCAGTCCACGTATCTAGCGCTGGTAACTCTACTTCATAATCGCTAGCATTAGGCCAGCCGCTATCCATTTTCACCAACAATTTAGCGCCTTTAGCATGACTAAGTAGCTTTAAATCAAAGATGAGTTGTCCACCCTCCTGCCAATGGTTCATGTTGGTTTCAGGTGCGGTCAAATGCACATTACCGGCTTTGCCTGCTTTACTAATCTCAATCACCTGCCCGCGGTAAGGATCGGCAGTTAGTCGATAGCGCATCGCATTTCTTGGGTCATAACTGTTCAACATTAAGCTGTAGTCCAGTTCATCATCAAATAAGCTAAATCGAGGCCCTTCTGCAAATTGCGTATCCACAGCTACTGTAATCGGAGGCCTAAAGCCTTCAACTAGGTTTGCTTCTTGCGGTACGCTATTGCAACCTTTGCCACTACTTCGCTCCACAGTGCACTGATATACCCGCACAAAGTCCACTTCTAATGCCTGCGGAAAAACATCACCATCTACGCCTGTGGCATTAGCGTTTTCAGCCCAAGAGCCGCCAACATCGAGATTCAAGCCTAAGTAAAATGCTTGGTCAAAAGGAGCAGCTCCTTCAGCGGTAATCAAGTGACCATTGTTGCGGTATTGGCTATACCACTCATCCTGTCGCTGAGTTGCATAGTGCACATTATCAATAAACCAGCGGATCTCTCCTTCTTCCCACTCCACTGTGTATGTGTGAAAACCATCAGCCGGGTTAATGCCATTAGGCAACTGATAGTCTTTTCCAGAACGTAAATTTTCAGGCACCGCTCGTCCATAATGCAAACTGCCATACAAACGGTCCTCTAAAGCAGAGCTATCAACTCCCTTAGCATCGCTAGGCGTTTTTAAGTTTACTGCCTCTACAATATCAATCTCGCCAGATGCGGGCCATTGTCCGTACTTTTCTTCAGAGGGTAACATCCAGATGGCAGGCCAAGTACCTTGTCCTTGTGGAAGTTTTGCGCGCACTTCAACTCGACCATAACGCCAATCGACCTTACCTTTAGTGCTCAGTTTTGCCGAGGTATAAGCTTGTGTTTTAGTTACTCGTTTATCACCACTGGGTAAGCTCGGCCCAGTAAAACTGCCCTTTTTTGCCAGCAGTTTGAGGCTACCTTCAGATACCTGAATATTGGCTTTTCGTTTGGTATAACATTGCTGACTAGCACCTCCGCCGCCCCAGCAATGCTCTTCTACATTCCACTTACGCTGATCAATCTCATCAGCATCAAACTCATCATTCCATACCAATTGCCAATACGCAGCCGGGCTACCTACTGGCTGAGATAAAGCTTCTTCAGATTGTTTGGCCTGCTCTGTAGACCCGCAGGCTAGCAACAACAACGGCACAGGAAGCGCCGCCACCTTACAACAAAACTTAACATTCATTTTGTCATCCTTGTCTTGTTAATTTTGAAAGCGCTTTCTTTATAGCATTGTTGGTATAGGCTTAAAACCATACAATTAACCCCAGCCTAAGTTCTATGCATATATGCGTACAAACTCACATTTAACAATCACTTAAAGTAAAAATTACTTCCTTCCCCTGAGGATAGAAAAGAAAGGGAAACGTGTATTGACGAGACAGATAAATAGAAAGCGCTTACTAATAAATACCGAAACAAGCAAACCTTGCATTAGTAAAAGTGAGCTGGCTGTCAGCAGAACGTACTGGCATGGACAATACTGGTAGCGTACTTGCTAAGTGATCCCAAGGACTTAAATGAGGCCAGGTTATTGGTCGCGGAATCAGTCTAGTTTTACAATGTGTGTAGACCTTACGATGTACCAAAATATTAATCGCTCGATGAGAGACATCGAGCTTTTTATCCAATCAAGCGTCAACTTGTATCAGGATGGTTACCAAAACAAAGATCAAAAGGTTAACCAGTAATTATTCCTTCAAAACAAAAGTACTGATCGAGTTATTCGCTAAAGACAGCTCCGCACCTAAGCCATCCACCACCAAAGTAAGCTTGGCCACATGCCCTTCATTTTGTACTACGACGACTCGATCTCCATTGCCATTTTCAAAACTCACCGCATGCAAATTTTCGCCGATCACTTGAGTTTTAATTCGCCTAGCGCCAATCTCAACATAGCGAGATAAATGGCCAATGTAGTAGTATGAGTTATTATAAATCAGTGATTTAGCCTGGCGATTATACATAATGGGAGCCTCGCAGAAGTTCTCTACGTGATTTGGACCACCCTGTTCATTTAACAACAAATTCCAGTCAATCCAACCTTCAGAATAATTATTAAAATCTCCAATTATGTTTCTGCCATAACGCTCACCATTACCCCAAGCGCCTAAGTAGCCACTTTTGTCATTCTTATCTACTGAGGTATCGGTTAGCTCCACACAACCTTCGGTAAAGATAATATGAGTATCTGGGTAAAGGTGATGCACCATAGAAAGGTTTTCGAAATCTTCACTCACATACCAATGATTACCCACGCCCCATACATATTTAGCGGCCTCTGGGTCACTTAATACAATGGCTGTTCGCTGAACCATAACATCACGATTATGATCCCAAATGACAATCGCTTTATCTTGGTAGCCTGCAGCATGCATAGTTGGGCCTAGGTAATCTTTTATAAAATCGCGCTCTTCCTCTGCGGTATAAAAACATGAGTCCCAGATTTGGTCGGCTTCTGGCTCATTTTGAATACTAATGCCCCAAATAGGTACGCCACGCAGCTCCATTTGCTCGATGAATTTGGTGTAATAATTCGCCCAAGACTGCTGATATTCGGCCAACAGTTTTCCTCCGTAATTCATTTCACCGTTAGATTTCATAAATGCCGGCGGACTCCAAGGCGATGCCAACATAGTGATCGGCTCACCAGCCTGTTCAGCCGCCCTCTTAATCATGGGAATAACCCATTGCTCTTCGTGAGAAATATCAAAGCTATTAAGCTCACTATCCCCTTCTTCGATATAGGTATAGTTGCCTAAGGCAAAGTCGCAGGAATGAATAGCCACTCGCCCTAATACGTAACCCAAGCCCTGTTCTTTATCAAAATAGGCCTTAATAAATTCCTCTTGTAAGGCTTCTGGCATCTCGTGAAAAATACTAGCAGCGGCTTCAGTAAACGCGCCACCGAAGCCGATATGGCTTTGAAATTTTTCTTCCGAGTTAACCGCAATCATCGATTGCTGCACTTTATAAAGAGGCTTAAATTGCACTGCCGCTTTTTCTGCCCATCGCTCACCGGTGCGCTCAAGTGTTCTATAATGTGTTGCTTTCATTTACTCACTCAACTTTGTTTATCTAAATTGTGCACAGGTTACAATGAAAGCGCTTTCTTTTTCAATCTACCTAAATCACAAAATAAGAAAACCAAAAAGAAAGAAAAATCACCCAAAAATCCATTTAAATTAAGGAATACATAGAGAATTCATGAGTATGTTTTTATATTACCCCCTGTATTTTGGTTACAACAAAAAGGAAGCGCTTACAAAATGAAAATATGTAAATGCTGCTCAGTTTAAGCAATAACACTAGCCTAAAGCCCCTATCATGCGATCAATATGCGCAGGCCCTATTGGCCGCACACCAGAAGGATTTAAAGCCTTAATCGAATAATATTCGCGAGTAATATGGTCGATACTCACCGCCTCAGCCACACCAGGTATGGCTGATATTCGCTGCATGTATGCTGATAACTCGGGGTAATCGACAACTTGTTTGCGATTAGTTTTAAAGAGGCCGTAATAGGCGACATCGAAACGTATTAACGTTACAAAGGTGCGAATATCAGTTTCGCTAAGCATATCCCCAACTAACTATTGCTTCTTTGCCAACCTTTGCTTGAGCTCCACTAATACTTCAAATACCCGTTTACCGTCTGTTAATTAGTACACTTTTCACGATTCTCACTTTAACAACAGTAATCAACATACTGATTTTATTTAATTATTTACCTAGTGCAGTTTGCCCAACTCAAACAATAGAGCTCTGTAAGAGGCTGAGCCCATCACCTTTGACTTTCACTTTTTTTTTCAAATGGCACTCAATTAAAAAAAATAAAAAGTAGATTGATGTTAGCTGTGCGTCAAATAGTGATTAATGGAGGAAAAGTGAAATTCAATTGCAGAAATTGGATAGGTTGATGACGCGTAATTGAACTCATAACGTTGAGAATCAATTCGGGGAGCTAGTGTATATCTATAGAAGGATTATGAGTATTGTGAATACATGTAACTCTAATAAGCGCCACGCTTTGTTAGCCGTAAGCTCTCCAATGCGTTTTTGCTGCTTCCAACGTTCAAACCAGTGTTTAGCAACCACCTTTAGAGTGTGGTTATATTCCTGTTCTGCTTCTTTTCTCATATGTTGACTATGAACTTTAGGATCTCCCCCTGCTGCCGCCAATGCTCTTTCTTCCGCTACTTTCCGGCGGGCATCTGCAAGTGAAACTTCGGGATACTGACCAAAACTAATTTTAAAGCGTTTGCCACTGACTGGTGCAACATAATCAAAAAACCACCATTTACTGCCATTGGGTCGTATTCGCAATGGCAAACCACCTCCGTCCGCCAAGGAATACTCTTACTGCTTGGCTTTGGCTTGCTTAGCTTGAGTGTTAGTTAGGGGGTACAGCTGTTCTGGCCATTCGTTCAAGTCTCCATTGACATGGGGTTACTTGGAATTTATCAGGGATTACATAAAGATCTGGATTTAACAAGACGACAAAAACGTCTCGGGACTAATAACGGAGGTAAACGTTGATTTTAAAACGCAAAAAAGCCGTCACTAGGACGGCTTTTTCTAATTTGGTACCAGAGGCCGGACTTGAACCGGCACGCTATCACTAGCGGGGGATTTTGAATCCCCTATGTCTACCAATTTCATCACTCTGGCATTTGTTTACCCGCCTTGGCGAGTGATTGGCATTATAAGCTGCGTTTTTAGATTGGCAAGCGCTTTTTGTTTTAAAGCCCACTAAGTGTTTAAGAATTGTGCTAGCAGCCTATTAGTGAAAGAAAGTCGATGATTTTGCTGCTCAGATTAATTCTCAGCCAGCGCAGATTTGCTACCATACAAGAAATTTCTTAGAGGCAACAAAACCATGGCTAACGCTAGCGCCACCACTTCACTGCCAACCGCAGGTTTCTTTCGTCGTTTAGGGGCTTATATTTACGATGCTTTAATGGCCATTGCTATAGGCATGGTAGCCACCATGCTTGGTTTAGCTGCAGTAGCCATAGGTACCAGCATAGGGCTTATTACGCTCCCCGAAGGGGTTGAGCACTCTACCTACCTAGTTGGTCAAATTTGGTTTCAGGGCTTAATTTGGGGCAGCATAATCATGTTTTATATTTGGTTTTGGCATAACCATGGCCAAACCATTGGAATGCGAGCTTGGCGTTTACGGGTGCAAAATAAAGACGGCTCGAACATTTCTTACACCCAAGCACTTATTCGTTTATTTACTTCGGCACTTGGGGTAGGAAATTTGATGGTAATAGTCACCAAAGACAACACTGCTTTCCAAGATATTTGGGGCAGATGCCAAGTGGTGACCTTGCCTAAAAAGTAACGCTAGGTTCTACGATTAATCAAAAAGAACGCAATACCTAGTACGAGTACACTAGGTATTGAAGCACTAATGTAAGGATGCACCCCGTAAACTAAGCTCATTGAACCAAGCACCTGATCTAAGATGTAATAGCTAAAGCCAGCCACCACACCCAACATGATTTTTGCTCCCATACTCGAGCTACGCAGTGGGCCAAATACAAACGACAAAGCCAATAGCATCATAATACCGGTGAGTATCGGCATCATTAACTTACGCGCCAATGCTAGCTCGTACCGTGCTGGATCTTGGCGGTTTTGCTTTAAGTAGCCAATGTAAGAGTACATGCCAGAGATAGACAGATCGTGAGGTTTAACGGTTACTACACTCAGTTTATCGGGAGTTAAGGTGCTGCTCCAAGGGTAGTTCTCATAGCGAGTCTCGATAACCCCATCATCACTAAAGTCGATAACTTTGGCGTCTTTAATCAACCACCGGTTGGTATCATATACAGCCTGGTCACCTTCAACCTGCTGGTACAACTCTGCATCATCATTAAAGCGATAAATGGTGATGTTAAATAGCTCTTTACTCTCTTGTACTTCGCCAATATTTACAAAGCTTTCACCATCTTTTGCCCACACACCACGCTGCACAGCAACCATGGCTCCGCCCGACATTTTACTTGAGCGCAACTCTTTAGCGGCCATGTCTGCGCGAGGAGCCACGTATTCACCTAACAACATCATCACAATCATCATTGGTACTGCAGTTTTTAGAACTGCTACCGCAATATTAAACCGTGATAAACCTGAGCTTTGCATGACCACTAATTCACTAGTGCTAGCTAAAGATCCTAAGCCAATCAACGAGCCAAGCAGCGCCGCCATGGGAAAGAAAATTTCAAGCTCGCGAGGCACACTAAGCAATACATACCAAAGAGCGTCGGCAATTTGGTAATCGCCTTGTCCTACGCTGCCCAGCTGTTCGACAAATTTCACGATCATGCTCAAGCTTTGCAAAGTAACCAGTACTAGCAAGCTAGACATGATGATGGTGCGGCCTATATACCAATCAAGAATCCGAAACACAGGCCTTCCCTTTAACTTTTCCGCGAACTTTCAAATAATACTCACTGCGTATAAACAAATAGCTGAGTGAAATAAACAACATTAAGGCATGTACCGACCACAAGCCCACTTCTGGCGGTATTTTACCTTCTTCCAGCGCACTTCTTGCAGCGCTCAGCATCAGGTAATAACTTAGGTACAACAAAATAGCAGGCAGTAATTTGGCGTAACGGCCTTGGCGTGGATTAACTGCCGCTAAAGGCACTACCATTAGGGTTAAAATAGGAATTGTAAGCGGCAGAGAAATACGCCATTGCAACTCAGCAATTTGGGTTAGATCCTCAGAGCCAATTAACTGTTTTGTGGGTAAAGACCACAAGCGGCGCTGCGATTGGTTACCTTCTTGCTCACGTAAATACACTCGATAACGTTCGAAGTGTAGGATGCTGTAATCCAGTTCCTCTGGTGCTTGCTCATAACGTTTACCATTACTTAGCACCATCCATTGAGAGCCATCGGTTCGTCGCTCAATGCCACCTTCTTCTGCCATTACCACAGAGGGGCGAGTATCGCTGCCCTCGGAAGGCGTATGCGCTACAAATACTTTTTCAAGATGTTGGCCTTTGTTTTCAATTTGCTCCACAAAGGTCACCACCCCGCCGCCCAAAGACTCAAAGCGCCCTTGAACCAACACCGATATGCCAGCTTCAGCATCCATTTGGTCAAATAGCTGTTGCTCTAACTCGTTGGTATATGGGCTTAAATACAAGGTGTTAAAACCTGCGGCCGCAGTAGACAGCAAACCCAGCACCATAGTATCGCGCAGCAACTGGGCGGTACTATAACCACAGGCTTGCAGCACCACCATTTCACTGTCTGCGTATAAACGGCCATGAGCCACCAAAACGCCGATAAACATACTTATTGGCAGGATAAGAATCAAAAAGGCAGGCATGTTCAATAACATGACTTTGGCGATAATTTCACCCGCAACGTTGCCTTCAGCAGCTTGAGATAAGACTCGAACAAACTTTTGCGAGGTAAAAATCAATAATAAAACAGCCAACACCGCCAGTTGGGTTTTTGCTGTTTCTCTAAATAAGTAACGGAATATTAGCACTCAGTCATTCACTTCAAACATAGAACTTTGCTGGTAATAGCAAAAAATTCAGATAAACTTTCTATTTTTTACAGTTTCACATAGCAATATGTGCCTGTATAGCTCATATTTATTTAAACAGTAGATAGAATCGGCCACCCGTTCTAGCAGGTTAGCTATCTTAACCCAGTTTTGGAGATTGTAGGAGTATTCATGGAGTTTAGCGTAAAAAGCGGTAGCCCGGAGAAGCAACGTAGTGCGTGTATAGTTGTAGGTGTGTACGAACCACGTCGTTTATCGCCCGTTGCCGAACAACTCGACAAAATTAGCGATGGCTATATTAGCGCCTTATTACGTCGCGGTGATTTAGAAGGCAAAGCTGGCCAAGTACTGTTGTTGCATCATGTACCTAACGTATTAAGCGAGCGCGTATTATTAGTTGGCTGTGGTAAAGAGCGCGAACTAAACGAGCGTCAGTACCGCCAAATCATTACTAAAACCATTAACACCCTAAACGAAACGGGTTCTATGGAAGCGGTATGTTTCTTACCTGAGTTGCATGTTAAGTCTCGCAATACCTATTGGAAAGTTCGCCAAGCGGTAGAAACCACTCAAGAAACGCTCTACAGCTTTGATATGCTGAAAAGCAATCGCGAAGAAACCCGTCGCCCACTGCGTAAAATTGTATTTAATGTGCCTACCCGCCGTGAGCTAACCATTGGTGAAAGTGCCGTTCAACACGGTTTAGCAGTTGCTCAAGGGGTTAAACACGCTAAAGATCTAGCCAACTTGCCGCCGAACATTTGTAACCCAGCTTATTTAGCCGAACAAGCTAAAGAGTTACAAAGCAACTACGACAACGTAAAAGTAACCACCTTAGGTGAAGCGCAAATGGCGGCACTTAAAATGGACTCATACTTGGCTGTAGGTCGTGGTTCAGATAACGAATCAATCATGAGTGTGATTGAGTACTGTGCACCAGGCTGCGAAGATCAAAAACCAATTGTATTGGTGGGTAAAGGGCTTACTTTTGACTCAGGTGGTATTTCACTAAAACCAGGCGCAGGCATGGATGAAATGAAATACGACATGGGCGGTGCTGCAGGTGTTTATGGCACCATGAAAGCGCTGGCCGAATTACAGTTACCGCTTAAAGTTACCGGCATTCTTGCCGGTTGTGAAAACATGCCTGGCGGCAACGCCTATCGCCCAGGTGATGTTATCACCACTATGTCGGGCATTACTGTAGAAGTACTAAATACCGACGCTGAAGGCCGCATGGTATTGTGTGACGTGCTTACCTATGTAGAGCGTTACGAGCCTGAGCTAGTGATTGATGTAGCCACCCTAACCGGTGCCTGTGTCATTGCGCTAGGCCATCACACCACTGGTTTAATGACGCCACACAACCCACTTGCACACGACTTACTTAACTGTGCCGAGCAAAGTGGTGATAAAACCTGGCGACTACCTTTAGGTGAAGAGTATCAAGAGCAGCTAAACAGTAACTTTGCCGACATGGCCAATATTGGTGGTAAAACCGCAGGCTCTATTACTGCAGCTTGTTTCTTGTCGCGCTTTACTAAAAAGTACAACTGGGCTCACCTAGATATTGCCGGTACAGCTTGGAAGAGCGGCGGCGAAAAAGGCGCAACAGGTCGCCCAGTGCCATTGCTTACTCAATTCTTAATTAGCAAAACTGATCAAGAAATAGAAGAATAAGCCAATACGCTTATTTACTAGAAGGGAGCATTTGCTCCCTCTTTTCTTTTCAGGGCAAAATTTCTTGCTCAAAGGCCTAAAACTAAGCATTGCCGTGCATATTTCAAACAAGTAGTCTCTAGCGTATGAAAGCGAAATTTTATATCATGCCCGATTCTGTCATCACTGACAGCGAAGCGTTCGATAAAATAGTGTGCGATGTGCTTGCACAATACTATCGAAACGGGGAGCGCATACAGGTGTATACCTCTTCCAAGCAGCATGCAGAGCGGATTGACGAAGTGCTTTGGCAATTTGAAGCCGAGCAATTTGTGCCGCACAATCTCAGTGGTGAAGGCCCCCAAGGAGGGGCGCCTGTCGAAATATCGTGGCAGGCACCTAGGCAACGTCGCCAGTGTTTAGTGAACCTCACTGAAACGGCACCAGATTTTGCTAGAAATTTTCAACATATTATCGATTTTGTGCCAGCAGATGAAACCGGCAAGGCTGCGGCTAGAGAACGTTATCGAGTGTATCGCCAACAGGGTCTACAATTAGACACCGCAGCGTACACAAACCCAGAAATTATATAGAGTCAGTACATCCAATGGAAAAGACCTACAACCCAAGCGCAATTGAACAAGCGCTATATCAAGAATGGGAACAACAAGGCCACTTTAAGCCGCATGGCGATACCACTAAAGAGGCCTACAGCATTATGATCCCACCGCCAAACGTCACTGGCAGCTTGCATATGGGACATGCGTTTCAAGACACCATTATGGATACCTTGATCCGCTACCAACGCATGCAAGGTAAAAACACCTTGTGGCAAGTGGGTACTGACCACGCCGGCATTGCAACCCAAATGGTGGTAGAGCGTAAAATTGCCGCTGAAGAAGACAAAACCAAACATGACTATGGTCGTGAGGCTTTCATCGACAAAATTTGGGATTGGAAAGCAGAATCTGGCGGCACAATTACTAAGCAGCTACGCCGTTTAGGTGCCTCGGTCGATTGGGAGCGCGAGCGCTTCACCATGGACGACGGCATGTCTAAAGCCGTAGAAGAAGCCTTTGTACGCCTTTACGAAGACGATCTTATCTACCGCGGTAAGCGCCTAGTTAACTGGGATCCAAAACTACACACAGCTATTTCTGATCTTGAAGTTGAAAACAAAGAAAAGAAAGGCCACATGTGGCACTTGCGCTACCCGCTAGCCGATGGTGAAACCACCAGTGAAGGTAAAGATTATTTGGTGGTTGCCACTACCCGTCCAGAAACCATGTTAGGTGATACTGGTGTTGCGGTTAACCCAGAAGATCCTCGCTACAACGCCCTTATTGGCAAGTTCATCGAGCTACCATTAGTCGGTCGCCGTATTCCTATCGTAGGCGACGAACACGCCGATATGGAAAAAGGTACTGGTTGTGTAAAAATCACTCCCGCTCACGACTTTAATGACTGTGAAGTTGGCAAGCGCCACAAACTTCCAATGATCAACATTCTTACCTTGAATGCAGACATTCGTGACGCAGCCGAAGTATTCACTAGCAATGGTGAGCCATCAGAAGTTTATTCAACGGATATTCCGGCAGAGTTCCAAGGTTTAGAGCGCTTTGCAGCGCGTAAAGCCATTGTGGCCAAGTTTGACGAGTTAGGCCTGTTACAAGAAGTAGCCGACCACAACAACACTGTACCTTACGGTGACCGAGGCGGCGTAGTGATCGAGCCAATGCTTACCGACCAATGGTATGTACGTGCCGCGCCGCTTGCTAAAACTGCGACCGAAGCGGTAGAAAATGGCGACATCAAATTTGTACCACAACAATACGAGAACATGTACTTCTCATGGATGCGAGACATTCAAGATTGGTGTATTTCACGCCAACTTTGGTGGGGCCACCGCATTCCCGCTTGGTACGATGAAAACGGCAAAGTGTATGTTGGTCGTAACGAAGCAGAAGTGCGTAGCAAACACGGCTTAGGTGACGAAGTAAATCTACGCCAAGACGACGACGTACTAGATACATGGTTCTCTTCAGGTTTATGGACATTTGCGACTCAAGGTTGGCCAGAGAAAACGCCAAACCTTGCTACTTTCCACCCAAGCGATGTATTGGTAACCGGTTTTGACATCATCTTCTTCTGGGTAGCCAGAATGATCATGATGACCATGTACTTCATCAAAGACGAAAACAACAAGCCTCAAGTACCTTTTAAAACGGTATACGTAACGGGGCTTATTCGTGATGAAAATGGCGACAAGATGTCGAAGTCTAAAGGCAACGTACTTGACCCTCTAGACATGATCGACGGTATCGATTTAGAAAGCCTAGTGACTAAGCGTTGTGGCAACATGATGCAGCCTCAACTGGCCAAAAAAATCGAAAAAGATACCCGTAAAACTTTCGAAAACGGCATTGAAGCCCACGGTACCGACGCCTTACGTTTCACCCTAGCCGCTATGGCGACCACCGGTCGTGATATTAACTGGGACATGAACCGCCTTGAAGGTTACCGAAACTTCTGTAACAAGTTATGGAATGCCAGCCGCTACGTATTAATGAATACCGAAGAGCAAGATTGCGGCCTCTCTTCACAAGAGCAGGGCGGCGAAATGGAATTTTCTCTAGCAGACCGCTGGATCGAAGGCCAATATCAGCAAACCATCAAAGCTTACCGTGAAGCATTAGATACTTACCGCTTCGACATTGCTGCCCAGCTAATTTACGAATTCACCTGGAACCAGTTCTGTGGTTGGTACTTAGAACTAACTAAGCCAGTGCTGTTTAAAGGCAACGAAGTGCAGCAACGTGGTACTCGCTATACCTTGCTAAACATTTTAGAAAGCTTACTGCGTTTAATGCACCCAATCACGCCTTACATTACTGAAACTATTTGGCGTCAAGTTGCGCCATTGGCCGGTAAAGCACAGGCCAGTGATAGCATTATGCTGCAAAGCATTCCAGAGTTTGATGCCTCACGCATCGATGAAGCCGCTGTAGCCGATTTAGAGTGGCTTAAGCAGTTTATTTTAGCGATTCGAAATATTCGCGGTGAGATGGACATTAGCCCTAACAAACCGCTTAACGTTCTATTGAAAAACGCCTCTAGCGAAGACTTGCGCCGCTTAAACGATAATGCACCGTTCTTGGCTTCTCTAGCTAAACTAGAAAGCACCACCGCATTGGCAGAAGGCGAAGCGGCTCCGGCCTCAGCAACGGCTATTTTAGGCGACATGGAGATACTTATTCCTATGGCTGGCCTAATCGATAAAGATGCAGAGCTAGCGCGTATTGGCAAGCAACTTGAGAAACTAGAAAAAGAGCTAGCAAAAGTGTCTGGCAAGCTATCAAATCAAAAGTTTGTCGCCAATGCACCTGAACAAGTTATTGCTAAAGAACGTGCCAAACTAGACGAAATGGAAAGTGCTAAGGCTAAGTTGGTAGCCCAGCAAGAGACCATCGCCGCCCTTTAGTTTGCAACTTATGACAAAGTCCTCCAGTGGAGGACTTTTTTATTTGTGAAAGGATAAACAATGAACAAGAGTTTACTCACTAACTTAGCCACTTTACTACTGGTAGCTGGAGGCTATTTTACTGCCAATGACTTAATCTTCTCGATTGGTTTGTTTGCTCTATCCGGCGCATTTACCAATTGGATAGCGGTGCATATGTTGTTTGAAAAAGTGCCCGGTTTATATGGCTCTGGGGTTATTCCGGCGCGCTTTGACGACTTTAAAGACGGCATCAAGCAGTTAATGTTGACCCAATTTTTTACTGCAGAAAACATCGACCGTTTTCTTTCTGATGCGAGTGGAAAAGCGGTACAATTAAACCTGCGCCCAGTAATTGATAAAACTGACTTTAGCCCCGCTTATCATGCTTTGGTAGATACTATCGAAAACTCATCTTTTAGCGGAATGCTAGCGATGGTTGGTGGCAAAGAGGCACTCACTCCACTTGAGCAGCCTTTTGTAGAAAAACTTAAAGATGCAGTGATTGAAATTAGCCAAGATGAGCAGTTTAGCGAAGCACTCAGAGAAGAATTAGAGCAACCTGAACACCTAGGCGATGTGCAGCAAAAAATCACCTTAATCATCGAGCAGCGGCTTGCTGAGCTCACTCCGCAATTGGTTAAACAAATCATCCAAGAGATGATTCGCAAGCACCTAGGCTGGCTGGTCGTTTGGGGCGGTGTTTTTGGTGGAGTGTTTGGCCTAATACATGGCTTAGTGTAAATTGTAATAGCAATCACCCTAAGTAAGTGACCAGAAACAACGCAGGAAAAATACTCGAGAATAAGGGCGGATTTTTCGACAAGTAGTTACTCTACTCAAAAATTCTAACGCAGTTATCGAGTATTTTAACCAGATAGAATGAACAGTTACTTAGTACGATTGGTGTAACATCCAGCTAGTTGCTGCCAGCTAGCTGTTTTCCTGCTATCAAGGCGTCTATCTCTCCGCTATCTAACATCGCTTGTAGTAAGTTTGAGATTTCTTGCTCACGCTCAACTAAGGGTGACAGCTTTGAGATAGCCAAATAAACAGGGCGCTGTGTTTGCTGGCGATAATCAGCATGTTTAAACCATGAAGCAATGCCCTGCTCTTTTAAGAAATAATCCCCCTCCACGCAAGACATCACCACGGCATCAACTCGCTGACCTTTGAGTAAACGAAACGCTGACAGGTCATCAATGACTTCATGTTTGCTCAGCCCTTGGTCTTGGTCGAAACGCTTGAAGTAAGCCACCTTGCTTTGTACCGCGATAGTCAAGGAGTACAAATCTTGATAGCTATTTAGATCAAATTGGCTGTCACGCTTCAAGTAAAAACAATTACTTTGAAAGCTTCGATAAGCAGGCTCCACAAACGTCATATACTGTTCGCGCTCAGCATTTCTATAAAGCCCGGTCATTACGTCGCTTTCGCCCATCAGCATGTGCTTTAAGCAACGCTTCCAGCCACACCCTTTGGTATGTAATTGTAAATCCAGACGCGCACTTAAAACCTTAAGCAGCTCTATTTCTATCCCAGTCAAGCTACCGTCGGATTCAATGGTTCGCCATGGCGGCCAATGCGCATTTGCGGTAGTGAGGGTTTGTTGTGCCCACGCTGGGTAGCTAAGCAGCAAACACAGAAAAATGCGCAACAAAGTCACAGCTAGTCCTTTAGGCTTATGTTGTTAATAGTGTAGTCAAAAAAAAAGGCGCTAAATGCGCCTTTTAATAATGAATAGTTAAAGCTTATTGCTCGTCTGCTTCACCCGATTCGAAGTAGGTGCCCCAACCATCGTAAATCACTTTATGTTTGTCAGCGATTTTGGCTAGGGTTTCTATATCTTCTTTAATCCCATCGGCTTCAAGAGAGGCTTCAACAATCACGTCGAAACACCATACTTTTCCGCCATCTTCTAATTCAGCTTCTTCGGCATCACTTACTTCAAAACCTGCTTTAAAAACGTCTACAGCAGCTTTTTCAAGCACTTTAAAGTCTTTACTAGCAATGTGATGCTCAATGGTATATTCGGCGTCAGGATCGCTGCCATCGGCCAACAACTCTTGAATAATCAGATCGGTTTCTTCTTGCCAATCACTGATAATTTGCTGCATGCTCATGCTTGCTCTCCCACCGCGGCTTGATTTAAATCGACTTGTTTTTTATGAACTTCTTGGTAATCGGCGGCTTCGCCACGCGCTTCCATGGTCAGCTCATAGATGCGTTGTTCCATAGTATCGTGCAACTGGCTAATTTCGGCACGTAAATTGTCTTTCCATTGGCTCACATCTAGTGGCTTGCCCACTTCTACAATCACTTTACCGTTATTCCAACGGTTCAGCTTTACTTGGCCGTGAGTAGACGAGCAGCAAATCGGTAACATTGGTACCTTAGCTTGCATGGCAAGATGAAAAGCGCCGGTTTTAAAGGCTTGTAAACCGCGACCGTAGCTACGTGTCCCCTCTGGGAACATCCATACCGAAAGATGGCGTTTATCGATGGCTTCGGCGGCTTGTTTAATCGTATCAGCGGCTTTACTTCGGCGATCACGGTCAATAAGAATGTTACCGGTGATCCAGTAAATTTGGCCAAAAAATGGAATTTTAGCCAAACTCTTTTTGCCTATCGACACCACACCTTTGCGCAAAGCAAAAGGTAAGGTGAACATATCGTAGCTGTTTTGATGGTTGGCGATCCACACTGCTTTATCGGGAATATCGTCGCTTAAATATCTAAGCTCCACTTCAATACCCACAAAGCGACCACATTTTGCGATAAGTACACCAATTTGATGCACTAAGTCGGGATGGCGAGGTCGCGTTAAACAGTACAAAATCACAAACGGAAATGCCGTCAGCATTACCAAGGCAATAAACAAAATTCGAATTACGGCTAACATGGCACCCCCATTAAAACAGCCCGCAGTATACGCGCTGTCATTTAGGTGAACAAGTGTAAGCTGAAAAACTTAATCTAAGCGTCATCTGTTGTTGGCTCGTCATTTTCTAAGGCAGTGGCCTCAATTTCAATGCCATCAACACGTTGCAAACCGCGCGGCAGTTTATTACCACGACGACCTCGCTCGCCACGGTAGTGATCTAAATCGCTTGGTTTTAGGGTAAGTTTGCGCTTACCGGCAAACAAGGTGACCGATGCATCGGCGGGCACCACTTGCAACAGGGTGACGTATTCTTCGCGATTCTTAACCCGCGCCGTTGGAATGCTTATTAGTTTATTCCCTTTACCTTTTGCCAGCTCTGGCAGGCTGGTAAGTGGGAAAACTAACATGCGCCCTTCGTTGGAAATAGCTAAGCAGCTATCGGTATCGTAACTGCGCACTTCAATCGGCGCGAGTACCTTGCTGCCCGCTGGCAGATTTAGGTAAGCCTTACCATTTTTGTTTTTGCTAAGCATGTCGGCATATTTGCCAATAAAGCCATAACCAGCATCCGAGGCAATTAAATAGCGCTGTTCATCATCGGCCATCACCACATGGCTAAACATTTCACCAGGTGCAGGATTAAAGCGCCCAGTTAAAGGCTCGCCCTGACTACGTGCAGACGGCAGAGTATGTGAGTCTAGTGCGTAACTTCGCCCTGCGGTATCAAAGAATACCGCTTGTTGGTTACTTCGCCCACTAGCACTGCCAAGGAAGCTATCGCCCGCTTTGTAGCTTAGGCCTTGCGCATCTACCTCGTGACCTTTAGCAGCTCTTGCCCAGCCTTTTTCCGATAAGACCACGGTAATGGCTTCGTTCGGCATGAGTTCTTTTTCGCTTAAGGCTTTAGCTTCTGAGCGTTCCACTAAAGGTGAACGACGCTCATCACCATAGGTTTCAGCATCGGCTATGAGTTCTTTCTTAAGCAATGTGCTCATGCGACGCTCACTGCCTAATAGCTTTTCAAGCTTATCGCGCTCTTCAGCAAGTTCGGCTTGTTCGCCGCGAATTTTAATTTCTTCAAGTTTGGCAAGTTGGCGTAACTTGATTTCAAGAATCGCTTCCGCTTGTTTATTAGATAAACCAAAGCGTTCCATTAAGGCGGCTTTAGGTTCATCTTCGGTACGAATTATTTCAATCACTTCATCGATATTAAGGAAGGCAATCAACAAGCCATCCAAAATATGTAAGCGTGCCAGCACTTTATCAAGGCGATACTGGAGGCGGCGGCGCACTACATCACGGCGGTAGCGCAACCACTCACTTAATATTTGCACTAAACCTTTCACTTGTGGGCGATTATCTAAGCCCAGCATGTTGAGGTTAACTCGGTAATTACGCTCCAGATCTGTAGAAGCAAACAGGTGATTCATCAGCTGATCAACATCTACTCGGTTTGAGCGCGGAACCACTACGATGCGGGTAGGATTTTCGTGGTCTGATTCATCACGTAAGTCCACCACCATTGGCAGCTTTTTAGCCTGCATTTGCGCGGCGACTTGCTCCAAGACTTTGGCACCAGACACTTGGTGTGGCAATGCCGTAATAACTACTTCACCATCTTCGGTATGAAATACTGCACGCATCTTCACCGAACCACGACCAGTTTCGTAAATTTTACGAATGTCTTTGGCTGGCGTGATAATCTCAGCTTCGGTGGGGTAATCAGGTGCTTGAACGTGCTCTAGTAAGTCTTCAAGTTGCGCTTTTGGGTTATCCAACAAATGCACACAAGCATTAGCGACTTCTTTCACATTATGTGGCGGAATATCGGTAGCCATGCCCACCGCAATGCCGGTAACACCATTTAGTAGAATGTGTGGTAAGCGCGCTGGCAGCGTCTTAGGCTCATTCATTGTGCCATCAAAGTTAGGGATCCAATCACAAGTTCCCTGACCTAACTCGCTCAGCAATACTTCTGAGAACTTAGATAGCTTGGCTTCGGTATAACGCATTGCAGCGAAGGATTTCGGGTCATCTGGAGCACCCCAGTTGCCTTGCCCATCCACCAGAGGGTGGCGATAGGAGAATGGCTGAGCCATTAATACCATGGCTTCGTAACAGGCCGAATCACCGTGTGGGTGATACTTACCCAGTACGTCACCCACGGTACGTGCCGACTTTTTGTATTTCGCATTGGCCGATAAACCTAGCTCCGACATGGCGTAAATAATGCGTCGTTGCACCGGTTTTAAGCCGTCACCAATATGCGGTAAGGCGCGATCCATGATGACGTACATGGAATAGTTTAAATACGCCTGCTCAGTAAAGTTACTCATTGATAGGCGTTCAACGCCTTCTAAACTGAGTTCATTGGCATCACTCATGCTTTAATAACCTTTTATGTTCCTTGCAAAGCTAGCACTGCTGATGCTTTGTCAAATTGCCAGAAATAGCGTGCGCTAGCTGGTTTACCGATGTAATAGCCTTGCGAGTAATCCACTCCCAAGTTGATAAGTTCGTTGTTTAATGCTTCCGACTCTACAAATTCGGCTACTGTTTTATGGCCAAGTTGATTGGCAATATCAACTAGGGCTTGAATAAATACCTTGTCTTCATTCTGATTAAGAATTTCGCGGACAAATGAGCCGTCGATTTTTAGATAATCAAAGGGCAAATGCTTCAGCGAATGGAACGATGAATAGCCGACACCAAAGTCGTCCAGCGCGATGGCGCAGCCTAAAGCTTTAAGACGACGAATATGCTCTTCTGCTTGCTTCATGTTTGGCAGCGCGGCGGTTTCGGTAATTTCGAAGATAATCATATCACCAGCAATATTGCGGCTAACAAACTCGCGAGCAATGCGCGCAATCACCTTTTCGCTACAGAAAGAGCGTGCCGACAAGTTAATTGCAAGTTTATCGGTAAAGCCGTTACGCAGGTTTGTTTCCATTTGTTGCAGGGCTTGCTGTACTACCCATAAATCAATTTTATCAATTTGACCGTTTTTCTCAGCAGCCAAAATAAGCTGATAAGGCGAATGCAATTGCTCATTTTCATCGCGCACTCGCAATAGCACTTCGTAGTGTTCAACCTTGTTGAGCTTGTTATTCATGATTGGCTGATAGTGCAGCTCTAGGCGATCACGCTCAATGGCATTTTGTGCTAAGTCTAACCAGTAATGTTTTTTAGCCAGTTCAGTATCACTGTTTTCTGCTTGGAAGGTAACCACGCAGTTTTTACCTAGCTCTTTTGCTTGGTTGTTACAAATGTCTGCCTTAGCCATTAAATCTTCAAAGCCGTTGCCGTGCTCAGGGAAGGCAACGATGCCCACACAGGCCGACGCGGTATGAATAATGTTATGTCCTGGTACACTCACCTGCGCCAACATGCTAATGATTCGCTGAGCCACCACTTCGGAATAGGCAAGGCTGGTGCCTTCCAAATAGATTGCAAACTCGTCACCACTAATACGCGCCAGTAAAGTATCGTTTGGCAGTAAGCGCTCCAAGCTAGAAGATACTTGGCGCAGCATTTCATCACCCGCGCCGTGACCACTGATGTCATTTACATATTTGAAGTTATCCAGATCCACCATTAGCAAACAGCCGTAGCGCTTCTCTTTAACCATTTGGGTAATGACTCGCTCAAACTTACGGCGGTTAGGTAAATCGGTTAAGTTGTCGTAATTGGCTACCCACTCTAGTTCTTCGGCGCGGCTTTTAAGCTGCTGCTCCAAAGCTTCTAGCTGGTAGGAAAGGCGAATTAAGGTGTGATTAAGCTCGTCAGATTCATCTTGTAAGAAACGCTTGCTGTTGCTTTCTAGGTTTCGACGGAACAGGTTATGTGACGAACGAGCTAATAACGGCAGGTTATCAATGGTGCGGCGGATCCGCCTAAGTGATGGGCTCAATGCAAATACAACAATCGCGCCGGCAAAAAACAACGCGCCAATACCAAACAGTAGGTTGTTGTAGTCCGCACGCTTAAGCTGATTTAGCTGAGTATTAATGTCGTTCACAATGGCGTAGTAAACAGGTTTTTGCTGACTGGTATTATTTACCTTAAAAGCATGCAGCTCGGTAAGGCCCATCTCAGTATTAAACTGCTCCACCCCATGTATTATATTTTCAGCGTTTAAACCTACTAATAAGTCTTGAACCATTTCACGAAAAGCCGACTCTGCGTAAAGTAATTCAAGGCTGTTATCGTCGTTAAGCTCAACTAAAAAGTGATGGCTACCTTGGCTTGCTGGGAAAAGCTCCAGCAATCGTAAGGAATCAATACTGTAGAAAATTCGATAGCTGCCCTGCTCTTCCATTTTATCGAGGTCAGTTGCGATGATAATGCGACAGCTTAAGGGACAATCGAGTATCCATTTTGCTTGCACGTCGTCGGGATCTTTTAGCATCCACTCTAGCGCTTTCTCGCTATGGGCAATGTAACCAAATTCGTATTTTAAACCCTCTAGAGGGTCTACCACTGCAATGCTACGCACTGGTAGTTCGGTATTAGCCCGTAGGTCTTGCCAGAAAGAATCGAATATCGCGGGGAGATTTTCTTGTTGGTAAGAATCAAAACGATAAGACTGGCTTGAGGTTACGCCTTGTAAGCGCGCAAACACATCGCGATAGTATTTTTGCAGTTGGTATTGTTGGTTGTCGATAACTTGCGCGCGGCCAAGCTGAAAAAAGCTTTTTAAGTTGTCATGGTTGAAGCTGATTAAGCCCACCAAGGTCACTAACAAAACACCGCATAACAGCAGCAGTGCTTTACTGGCTAAACCTAATCGCAAATCGCGCATGCTCAATCTGTTCCCTATACCAAGTCTGAGGCCATATCGCCTTTGGTCTCTAGCCACTGTTTACGATCGCCCGAGCGCTTCTTGGCCAACAACATGTCCATTAGCTGCACGGTGGCTTCTTCCTCTTCAACGGTAAGTTGAACTAGGCGACGTGTATTTGGATCCATGGTGGTTTCACGCAGTTGCAAAGGGTTCATTTCACCCAAACCTTTAAAGCGCTGTACATTAACTTTACCGCGTTTTTTCTCGGCCTCAATGCGATCTAGTATGCCTTGCTTCTCATCTTCATCGAGTGCATAGAAAACTTCCTTACCCACATCAATTCGGTACAAAGGCGGCATAGCAACGTAAATATGCCCCTGCTCAACCAATGGTCGGAAGTGCATCATAAACAAGGCGCACAACAGTGTGGCAATGTGTAAGCCATCGGAGTCAGCATCTGCCAAAATACAGATTTTTCCGTAACGTAATCCGCTTAAGTCATTACTGTCTGGGTCAATACCAATAGCAACTGAGATATCGTGAACTTCTTGTGAACCCAATACTTCTGTCGCATCAACTTCCCAAGTGTTTAGGATTTTTCCGCGCAGTGGCATAACAGCCTGAAACTCACGTTCTCGAGCCTGCTTAGCACTACCGCCCGCAGAATCACCCTCCACTAAAAACAGTTCGCCAGTTAACGGATCTTGACTCGTACAATCGGTGAGCTTGCCGGGTAATGCCGGGCCAGAAGTGACCTTTTTACGGGCAATCTTTTTAGTTGAGCGAAGTCGACGCTGGGCATTACTAATGAACACTTCGGCCAATAGCTCTGCTTGATCGGTATGGGTATTCAGCCACAAACTAAAGGCATCTTTAACAATCCCTGACACAAAGGCTGCTGATTGGCGCGAAGATAATCGCTCTTTAGTTTGTCCGGCAAATTGCGGATCTTGCATTTTTACCGACAAGACATAACAACAGCGATCCCATATATCATCAGGCGTTAGTTTTAAGCCTCGCGGTAAGATATTGCGAAACTCGCAGAACTCACGCATGGCATCAAGTAAACCTTGGCGTAAGCCGTTTACATGAGTACCGCCTTGGGCAGTGGGAATAAGGTTTACATAGCTTTCGGTAATGCTTTCGCCACCTTCTGGCAACCAACTTACTGCCCAGTCTACTGCTTCGTCTTTACTCGAAAATGCACCAGTGAAAGGGTCTTCTGGCAGGCTTATGTAATCTTTAAATGATTGGCTTAAGTAATCTTTTAGGCCGTCTTCAAAAAACCACTCGTCGTTTTGTTTGTTAACTTTGTCGACAAACTTAATATTTAAGCCAGGACAGAGTACCGCTTTAGCTCGGAGCAAATGACGTAAACGAGAGACTGAAAATTTCGGGCTATCAAAGTAGCTGGCTGTTGGCCAAAAACGTACACGTGTTCCGGTATTGCGCTTGCCTACCGTACCCGTGACCGTTAATTCTTGAACCTTATCGCCGTTTTCAAAGGCCATTTCAAATAGCTGGCTATCGCGGCGCACTTGAACTTCCACTCTTGAAGACAAGGCATTCACCACGGAAATACCCACACCATGCAAACCACCAGAGAACTGGTAGTTGTCGTTAGTAAACTTACCACCAGCATGTAATCGGGTGAAAATAAGCTCTACTCCGCTTACCTTTTCCTCTGGGTGAACATCGGTAGGCATACCACGTCCATCATCAATAACTTCGATGGACTGGTCTTCAAATAAGGTAACGGTAATAGCACGCGCATGGCCGGCTAAGGCTTCATCGACACTGTTGTCGATAACTTCTTGGGCTAAGTGGTTGGGGCGAGTGGTATCGGTATACATGCCAGGGCGGCGTTTAACCGGGTCTAAACCACTTAATACTTCAATAGAGTCTGAATTATATTGATCAGCCATGATAGAAATTGTTACCTAAGTGCCAAAAAGTCGAGAATGGCAGCACAGTGATTTTCAAATCCTTGAAAACTGTGGTCGCCGCCTTCTTCAATGGTGAAAGTTGCTCCCTTATATTCTGTGACTGCTAAATTAAAGTCCAGCACTTCATCTGCGGTTTGTAGCATCACCCAAAGTCGCTGCTGACAACTTAATTGGCTTACTTCTAATTGCTTTAACTGCTCGATGTGCTGTTGCTCTAATTGATAATGCTGCTGAGTATAAGGGTTTTGTTGCTCGCCTAAATAGTCTTTTAGCAGTTCATAGGGTTTAACTGCTGGATTAACCAGCACCGCTTTAGCTGTAGTTTGCTGAGCCACTCGGGTTGCTAAAAAGCCGCCCAAAGAGCTGCCCACGACACCGAACTTTTTGCCACGGTGTTGATTGAGAATGTCTTCAATCTGCTGCCAAGCATCGTTGGGATAACAAGCAAGTTGCGGGCATACCAGCTGAATTTGAGCTTGATATGGTTCAAGGTATTGGGCCATTGCTTGCGCTTTAGCCGAATTAGGAGAGCTATTAAATCCGTGTAAATACAATAATACTGAAGGTGGCTCCACTCAATAACCTTTCGATTTAGGATCAGGAAGAAAACTGCGCTCAGATAGACGCCGCAAGCGAGTAGCAATGCGTCCTTCAGCTGTTAATTGCAAGTAACGCCAACCAGGTTGCTGATGATCTAAGGCAAAATTAGCCGATAAAGGCAAAAACTGAATACAAGTGCTGGGCGTTGCGATAAAAGCAATGCCGTCGAACTGGAACTCATAGTTTTGATGAACATGGCCAAAGATCACCCCACGAACATTTGGAAAATCAGCAATAACCGCAAAAAACTCATCGGCATTTTTAAGGTTGTGTTGATCTAACCATTTGCTGCCCACGGGAATCGCTTGGTGGTGCATAGCAATCAACACATGTTTGTCGGGATACTCAGCCAAGGCTTCAGCTAGGTTATCTAATTGGCGTTGACTCATTATTCCGTGAGGCTCACCTTCTAGCTGAGTATCCAACATAATGATTTGCCAATGCTCACTCACCAATTGCTTTGCAGCCAGCACTCCGTGCTGCTCAAGTGTCAGCATATTTTCTTGCATGTCATGATTACCCGGTAACCAGACACAAGGGCGTTCTAACTCGGCAATTCGTTCAGCAAAACGTTGATAAGAGCGCTTGGTGTGATCTTGAGATAAGTCACCCGTTGCAAGAATATAATCGAAGGGGATATTGTCACTTTTAATGTTTTCTATGACTGCACTGAAACTGTCGTTGGTATTAACCCCCAACAAGCCAGTTTGCTCATCGGCAAACAAGTGCGTATCGGTAACCTGCAATAAGTGCACACTTCCGTCTGGTGCTGTGTTTATGTTTAATTTATTAAATGCCACAATTTTTTCTTGTAGTTTGCTTAAGCAAACTCAACTTTAATCCGCTGTTTTAAACAAAATACTAACCAGTCATTAAGAAACTGATTTGTTTGATGCTTTTCATCTTGATGATGCATCTTTTTATTCGGGTAATCATACCTTGGTTTAAGCTTATAAATCTGCTGACTAGCACACACTTCCGCCAACCGTGCATCGTGATACAAACGCACCAACAGCTGCGGCTGTAGGTAATTATAGGCTTGAGCACTGGCTTGCCTTATCTCGTAGAGCGCCGTGTAGCGAGTAAGTTCTTTGCTTTCCAGTAAATAATCTTCACCCAATTTGGGGACCAAACGTAAAACTTGTCCCACTTCAAGTGGCCCTGGAAATAAACGCGTCATCAAGCTGTAATTGGCAGCATAAAGCTGCATCAATTCGTCGAGATTGACCCGATAACGGGTGGGGCCAGTATTACTGGGCATCACCATCGCCATCATTTTGCCACTGCTGGCGTACCTTCTGCAAATTCAACTGCAACCACTGAATAGCAATAACCGCTGCTGCATTATCTATAATACCTTGCTGCACCCACTCAAAGGCCTGCTCGCGACTCACCACTTTAACCAATATGTCTTCGTTTTCTTTATCTAGACCATGAACACCGCCCGCTTGGCTGGCATCCACTTCACCTATGTACAAATGAATACGTTCACTTAAGCCACCAGCGCCCGGCAAAAAACTGTTGCAAGAAAATACCCGATTTACGCTTAAGCCCGCCTCTTCTTCGGCTTCGCGCACTGCCACCTCTAAAGGTGGTTGGCCGCTGTCTAGCATGCCGGCAACAATTTCCAGTAACCAAGGGCTAGCGCCAGTTTCAATAGCGCCAATTCTAAACTGCTCCACCAACACCACTTGATCTAGCTTAGGGTCAAATAACAAAATACCGGCAGCGTGACCACGGTCCATCATTTCACGCTGAATCCAGTTACTCCAACCGCCTTGATACAAACGATGGCGCAGAGTATAGCGCTGCATCTTGAAGAAGCCTTGATATACATCTTCTACATCTTTGATTTCCACATCTTGATGAGAGAATTGACTACTATTTTGCAACTTTGTCATATTGACCAAGACTCCTTTTTGTAACGGTTGGTATAAAAATTGTCAGAACTTATTGATCAAACACAAGATTGACCGTAAATTTATGCTTTTTCTTTGTTATCTAGGTCTTACTCTAGAAATAAAGCTGGTATAGACTAGCATTAATTAAACTGTGGTAGTTTTAAACTATTAAGATTTAGTCTACACAAAGTAAATATCTATTCCCGAAATAACCTCGCTAACACAGCGACCAAAGGAAAGGCGTAATGAAGCTGAAAATCAAATCGTTAATATTAGCTTGTGGAATGAGCTCTTTAGCATTCCAAGCCCAAGCTGATGATTTATTGCAAATTTATCAACTCGCTCAAGAAAAAGATCCTGTAATTTTGCAAAGTAAAGCTCAGCGTGACATCGCCTTTGAGCAAATTACCGAATCTCGTGCATCACTGCTTCCACAAATTGGTTTTGGTGCCGGAGCTAAATACACTACTACCAGTAACGACACCATCGACAGCATTACCAACACCAATGCATCGGTTGGCCTTAGCCAGTCGCTTTACTCTAAAACCAACTGGACCAGCTTAAGTATCTCTGAAAAGAATGCGACACGTTCTGAAGCCGTATATGGTAATGACGTACAAAGCCTGATTATTCGTGTAAGTAATGCCTACTTCAATGTACTACGCGCCATGGATAACGTTACTTTTGTTGAAGCTAACAAAACAGCCGTTGGTCGTCAGTTAGAGCAAACTAAACAACGCTTTAACGTTGGTCTTACTGCGATTACCGATGTACACGAAGCCCAAGCTGAATATGACCGTACCCTTGCCCAAGAAATTCAAGCGCGTAACGATCTATCTAACAGCTACGAAGACTTACGAGAGCTAACCGGTTTAGAGCACCGCGAGCTTAACATTCTTAACACCCAGCGTTTTGAGCCAAACCCGCTTGAGCAAGGCTCAGACTTTTGGTTAGCTACTGCGACCGACCGCAACTTAGAGCTAAACGCTCAACGCATTAGTAAAGAGATTGCCCAAGAGCAAATCGAATTAGCGCAAAGTGGCCACTTACCAACCCTAGACCTAACAGCAGGTATTGGTTATGACAATAACCAATACGGTAACGACGCCTATGATTCGCTTCAAGGCGGTAGTTCAAATGCTGGTAATATTGGTCTTGAGTTCAACTGGCCTATCTACTTAGGTGGCAGCATTGATTCACAAGTACGACAAGCGCAGTTTAGCTACATCGCCTCTTCAGAAGCGCTAGAGCAAACCTTCCGCACAGTGCAAAGCACGGTTAACTCGGTAGTGAATAACGTAAGTGCCAGTATTGGTTCGGTTAAAGCCTTTGAACAGACAGTAGTGTCTTCACAAAGTGCACTAGAAGCCACCGAAGCAGGCTTTGAAGTGGGTACTCGTACCATTGTTGACGTACAAGACGCCACACGTAACTTGTACTCTGCAAAAAGTGATTTAGCTAACGCCCGTTATGATTACATTCTTAACATGCTAGCGCTTAAACAAGCAGCCGGTACTTTAACTGAAGAAGACGTAGCCCTGGTTAACTCTGGCTTAATGCCTCCCCAGTAGTATCTTTAGTAAAAATTCCGCAATAAAAAAGGCGCCAATTGGCGCCTTTTTTAAATCAACGACAAAACTAGTCGATTTGATTTTGACGAATAGACTTAATGATTTCTGAAGTTGAACAACCATCTTCGAAATTAAGCACTCGCACTTCTCCGCCATTGGCAATCACTTCTTGCCCACCAGCAATCTCTTCTGGCTTGTAATCGCCGCCTTTCACCAATAAGTCTGGCAATAAGTTGGCAATTAAACGCTGCGGCGTGTCTTCACTAAAATCAACCACCCAATCAACCGCACCTAAACCAGCAAGCACCGCCATACGGCGATCGACACTATTTACTGGACGCCCTTCACCTTTTAGGCGCTTAACAGAATCATCATTGTTTACTGCAACAATTAAACGATCACCCAAAGTGCGTGCGTGATTAAGGTAAGACACATGACCGGCATGCAAAATATCAAAACAACCGTTGGTCATCACCACCGTCTCGCCGCGGCGCTTAGCAGCCTCCAAAGCAAACTTAAGCTGTTGTTCACTTAGTACGCCAAAGCCTGTTTCCTGCGAACCATATACTGCGTTGGCAAGCTCAATGGTAGACACCGTAGACGTACCTAGCTTTCCAACCACAATGCCTGCAGCGGCATTGGCTAAGGCACAAGCATCATCTAAACTCGAGCCAGCCGCTAGTGAGCTGGCTAAAGTAGAAATCACTGTATCGCCTGCACCGGTTACATCGTAAACCTCTTGTGCTAGCGCGGCTAAATGCAACTCTGGTTGGCCCTTACGGATAAGCGTCATACCGTGTTCACTGCGTGTCACCAGTAATGCTTCAAGGTCTAACTGCTCGATTAGTGCTTCGCCTTTGCTAATAATTTCGTCTTCATCTTTACAGTGACCAACCACCGCTTCAAACTCAGAAAAGTTAGGCGTGAGCAAAGTTGCACCGCGATATTTATCAAAGGCACTGCCTTTTGGGTCAACCAATACAGGAACACCGACATCGCGTGCCAGAGCAATTAAATCGCCAACTTGGTTTAATGCGCCTTTGTTGTAGTCAGATAAAATAACCACTTGATGTTGCTTCACTTGTTCAGCAAAACTAGCGCTTAAGTCTTTACTATCTACTTCATGAAAATTTTCTTCAAAATCTAAACGAATTAATTGCTGGTGACGGCTTAGTACCCGTAGCTTGGTAATTGTTGGGTAATCAGCAAACTTAGTAAATTGGCACTCTACACCAACCGCTGCTAACTTGTTTTCTAAGGCTATGCCTGCTTCGTCTTCGCCGCTCATACCTAATAACGTAGAGCCTGCGCCTAAGGCCACGGCGTTTAAGGCTACGTTAGCCGCGCCGCCGGGGCGTTCTTCAATTTGTTCAACTTTAACCACTGGAACCGGGGCTTCAGGCGAGATGCGCCCGGTAGGTCCATGCCAATAGCGGTCTAACATTACATCGCCAACTACTAACACCTTAGCTTGGGCAAACTCAGGGAGGGTTATTCTCATTGTTCACTCTCATCGAAAAATAATTATTAACAGTTTATCATAGTTAAACTTATGGTCTGCGGCATAATCTCTTGATATCCAGTAGACTTTACACATTATTACAGTGACAAAGTAAAATATGGCGAAAATTTCATCACCCAAGCTTAACGCACAATCTTTTCACCCAAAGAACTGGGGGGCCTGGGTATTAATTGGCTTTATGTTCAGTATTAGTTTGCTGCCTTATCGCGTTCAGCATTACTTGGGTTTAGGCATTGGCCGCTTAGGCCGAGCATTGATGAAGTCACGTGTACATATTACCCACCGCAATTTGGAAATTTGTTTTCCAGACAAAAGTGAAGCAGAGCGAGAGCAACTGGTTGAAAGCTGTTTTCGGCATTTAGGGCATTCGGTGGTGGATACCGCCAATGCTTGGTTTTGGCCACAATGGCGCTTTGCAAAACACTTTAAAGTAGAAGGCCTTGAACACCTTAAAAAAGCGCGTGAGCAACAAGGGGGGATTTTATTAGTAAGTGCCCACTTCTGGACCTTAGAAAGCCACGCTCGTGCCTATGGCACTTTGGATCCCGGTGTTGGGATCTACCGGCCTAACAAAAACTCGGTTTATGAGTACTATCAATATCATGGTCGCACTAAGTCTAATAAATACTTAGTAGATCGCACCGATGTGCGCGGCATGATTAAAGCACTGCGCCAAGACAATGCGGTGTGGTATGCACCCGATCATGACTACGGTACCCACGCCGCGGTATTTGTACCGTTTTTTGCTCAAGATAAAGCTGCCACTATTACCGGTACCGCCACCTTAGCGAAAGTGAAAAACGTGCAAGTATTGCCAACCTATGCACTACGTAATGAAGACGGCTCAGGCTTTACTTTGGTGATAGAACCAGCCCTAGATAACTACCCGCAAGGTGATGATGAACAAGATGCCCACACCATCAACCAAGTGGTAGAAAAAGCCATTCTACGCGCGCCCGAGCAATATATGTGGATCCACCGCCGCTTTAAATCTCGCCCAGAAGGTGAAAAAGGCGTTTACTAATAAAAAGGCGCTGACTTTAGCTTAAAAGCAGCGCCTTTTTTAAACCTTGAAACTGTTATTTAGTTCTAAGTGAACAGCTGTTGCCAAGTATCGGTAACTACACTTAAATCTTGCTTAAACTCGGCTTTGTTGGCCAAACGTGGCAAACCTTGCAGACCACAGCGGTGACACTCATCACGAATATCCAAATAGCTTTGGCTTAGCCCCTGCGCTTGTTCAGGCTTTAATAAATCAAGCTCGGCACAGCTTTCAAATATTCTTACGTTGTCAGTCCATTTACTTAACTGAGGGTACTCTTGGGTATGCAGTAATACTAAGTATTGAGCAATGAACTCAATGTCTACCATGCCGCCAGGAGATTGTTTGAGATCCAGAACGTCTTCAGTTTCTCGGCTTAAATGCCCCTGCATTTTACTGCGCATCTCTTGTACTTGTTTGGCTAGCTCTGCAGCGTCGCGTGGCTGAGCTAAAATTTTATGGCGAACTTGGGCGAAACTCTCTGCGAGTTCTGCATCGCCATAAATCACTCTGGCACGCACTAGCGCTTGGTGCTCCCAGGTCCACGCTTCCTTCACTTGGTATTGCTCAAAGGCTTCAATGGCGGAAACCAATAAACCAGAAGCACCGGAAGGACGTAAGCGCATATCTAATTCATACAGTACACCTGAGGCGGTGCGTGTATTAAACAGGTGCATAATTCGCTGTGCCAGCTTTAGATAAAACTGCTTACTGTCGATTTGCTTTGGCCCATTGGTATAGGTGCTACTATCGCTATTATGCAAAAAGACTAAATCTAGATCGGAGCTGTAACCTGTTTCAATACCACCAATTTTGCCGTAACCCACTACCGCAAAACCGCGTTGTTGTTCACCTAAATGCTCTGGGTAACCATGGCGCTCTACCATCTGACTCCAGGCTTGCTCAACCACCGCGTTTACTATTACTTCGGCTACCGCGGTTAAGTGATCGCTCACTTTCATTAGCGGCAATGCACCAGCAATATCGGCCGCTGTAATACGTAGCTGCTGAATTTGTTTGAACTGACGCAGCGCCTCCATTTGCTGTTCCATATCATCGGGTGGAATACGTAACATAAACTCACGGAGCTGCTGGGCGTAGCTGTCTTCACTGGCCGGGTTATACAGAAGCTTAGGATCAAGTAGTTCATCCAAAAGAATAGGAAAGCTCGCCAACTTTTGCGCCAACATGGCGCTGCCTGCGCAAAGCCTTAATAGCTGCTGAAGCGACGCTGGGTTTTCAGCTAACAGCTCTAGATAAGCGGTTCTTGATAGAATCCGCTCAAGCAATACCATTACCCGCGGCAATACCAAACTGGTTTGAGGATGCTCAAACAGCTGCTGCAGTAAACTTGGCATCATCCGCTCTAGGGTTTGCCGACCGCGCTGACCAATTTGGCGCTTCTCTACGGCGTGCATAAAGTGGTACATGGTTTCTACGCGTTTTTTTTGCTCTTCCTCGCTACAAACATGTTTACTCATCAAGCTAGCAAGGGCTTCTCTATCAGCGCCGCAATGCCACAAATCATCGTATTCTTGGCCTGCTTGATGCTCTTCTTGTTCCTCTTCACCAATGGCAGATTGGAAGCAGGCATTCACCTGAGCAAGTCCTTGCTGCAATTGTTGGTAGAAACTCTCCCAATTGTCATGACCCATTACCCAAGCAACGCGCTGCTGGTCACCGCTTGTATCTGGTAGGGTTTGAGTTTGCTGGTCGTCTATTTGCTGCAGAATGTTTTCCACTTGGCGTAAATACAAATAGTGTTCGCGTAGCATCTTGGTTTGAGCTTCATTCAACTCACCGTGCTCACTTAGCTGCGACAAAGCCTGCAGTAGTGAACGGGTTTGTAGCACCGGCTCGCGCCCACCACGAATAAGCTGGAAAGTTTGTACAATAAACTCAATTTCACGAATGCCGCCCGAGCCCAGTTTGATATTGTCGCGCAAGCCTTTACGACGGATTTCGGAGTTAATCATAGCCTTCATCGAGCGCAGTGCTTGAATAGCACTAAAATCGATGTAGCGACGATAAACATAGGGTTTAAGCATGGCTTGAATATCTTGGTCAAAGCGCAAGTCTTGGTTAATCACTCGCGCCTTAACCATGGCGTAGCGCTCCCAATCTCGGCCATGATGCTGATAATAATCTTCAAAGGCCGCGTAACTTACCGCCAAAGGACCAGACTCACCAAATGGTCGCAAGCGCATGTCTACGCGAAATACAAAACCATCTACAGTGGTTTGGTCAATCAGTTGAATAAGCCGCTGCCCCATGCGAATAAAAAACTGCTGATTGGCAATACTACGGCGGCCACCTTGGGTTTCGCCGTTCTCGGGAAAACAAAAAATCAAATCGATATCGGATGAAAAATTTAGCTCTCGCCCGCCCAACTTGCCCATACCAATGACCACTAATGGTTGCGCATTTCCTTCGGCATCACTGGGTGTACCAGACTCACTGCAACAGCGTTTGTATAACCATTGATTAGCACAATCTACGCAGCTATCAGCCACAGCCGACACTTGGGCAAAGCTGTCTGTTACGGCTTGCTTAAGAAGTAAATCACGCCAAGCAATAAGCACCATTTGCAAGCGGCGGAAGTGACGCAGTACCTTTTTGGCACCGTCGTCGGTAATTTGCTCGGCCAACGTGGCACTTAACTGCTCACGCATTTGCTGTTCGTTTAAAGGCTGCTCTAACAATTGCTGTTGCCAAATATCAGAGAGAAGACCTGGCTGGCTAATGCAGCTTCGGGCGATAAAATCACTCAAAGCAAAGGCGGTTTTACTCTGCAACTGTTGTTGGGGATCTAGTTGCTCTAATAAATTTGGCGCTAACTCGATAAGGCGCTCCCAAGATTGCTCAGCAATAGTAGAAAGCTCGCTAGGGACAGGAAGAGTGCTTGGCATGATGAAGAAACCCGAATCCAAAATTTGGCTTAATATCATCATGATTCATGCTTAAGCACAAGCTGGATCGCAGGGAGTGTAAGCCATATCAAACTGGTGATTAGCTGATAGCAAAAAACCAAGCAAAAATTGACTTCATCTGCCATTTTTAAGCACCAATAACCGTTGTTTGATAAAACTGGCGTATAGTAAAATCAGCCGTTCTTATCCTTCGGAATTAATAAATGAAAACGCACATCAATGCCTTCGACTTAGTGATGCTGTTTCTGTCGCTAATAGCCATTGTGATTGTTAGCAGCTTGTTCTTTTACCCTGCAGATTCTCAACTTAAAGCCTTACTGATCAACCTAGATACGCTTATTTGCGTTGTATTTATTGTGCACTTTATTGTGAGCGCCGCTCGCAGCAAATCTCCACTTGCTTATTGCAAACATCATTGGATAGACCTACTCGCGAGTATTCCTATGGTGGAGGCGCTGCGCTTATTACGTTTTTTCCATGCGATAAAACTGATTAAAGCTTTAAGTGAGCAGCGCCACCTGCTGGCTAGCTTAAAACATCGTCGAGTAGAATCCGCCGCGGCAACCGTTTTGTTCTGCTTGCTGGTGATAATCCTGCTGGGTTCTATTGGCATACTGTTGGCCGAGCAAGACCAAGCAGGCAGCCAAATAAGCAGCGCAGGTGAAGCCTTGTGGTGGGCAATAGTGACAATATCTACCGTGGGTTATGGTGATTTTGTGCCGGTTACAGATGCTGGACGCATTATTGCTGGAGTGATGATTTTAACCGGCGTTGGCTTTTTTGGTGCGATATCAGGTTTGATGTCTACTTTTTTACTTCGTGGAAAATCTAATTCAGAGCATCAAATTCAGCAGTTGCTCGTAGAGCAACAAAAAGAACATCAGCAACTAAAACAACAATTGAGCAATATTCAGCAGCAGTTGAGTGAACTACAAAAGAAGTCTCATTGAAGCGCGGTATAATTAACTACCTCGCAGCTTAAGCCAAGCATGGGCTAGCGCTTCGTATGCCGCGGTATCTGCTTTGCCTATATGGCTAAGCCGCGGAATAAAGCTTTGCCAGGTAAAGCCTGCATGCCAGTTTTTCACCTGATAATAAGTAGGTGCTGCAGTAGGATAAAGCCCCTGCATGGCAAATAGGCGCATCGCTCTTGGCATATGAGAAGCTTGAGTGACTAAGGTTAACTGAGTATTCGAGTAAAGCTTGGCAATGTTGGCAGCTTCTTCAGCAGTGTCTTTAAGCTGATAGCTACGAATTAATCGAGACTCAGGCACCCCTAAAGACAAGGCCAATTTGGCAAGCATATCGGCATGCTGTACTCCACTGCCTTCATTATCACCCCCCGATAATAATATCTTCACTTGCGGTTGCTGGCGCCATAAACGAACCGCTTCCACAACTTTAACTGCGCCACAAGGTAGCACCTGACTAGATAACGGCTGGTTTTCATCTTGATAATGCAAACAGCCCAATACCACAATTATTTGCGTATCTGGCGGTAGAGAATGTAAACCGTTGTATTGCTTTTCCCAATGATAAAGAAGTGCGCCACTTACCGGGTATAGGCTTAAACAAAACATCAGCAACAAACTAATTACGGCGCAGCTGCGGGCTAGTAGCTTATGACCGCGCAGTCCAAAAAAGAGGGCTAACAACAACAGCAGCCATAGTGAAGTACTAGGCATAGCCAACACGGTGAGTAGTTTTTTTAAGGCGAAACCGTCCACGACTTACCAATACACCGCTTGTTGCAGCGCTTGCTGGCGAGAAAACTCTAAGGCATCTAGTAAGGATTGCTCTTTACGCTGCACCCACTTTTCAATGGCTTGCTGTAACTCAGCATCCAGCTCTGGCAATAGTTCTCGCATTGGCTTAAACAAACTCAGTTCTTCAATGCCCGATAGAATATCTACCCAAGGCAAGCGGAATTCTTGGCGCAGCTCTTGGTCAAATAACTCACCCACACACATGCCCACCAGCAGGTTACGTCGCAATTTAGTGGCTTGTTTCATATAGGCATTACAATCAAGCTGAGGTTCAGCCAAAGGCGATTGTTGCAAGTAATCCCAACTAGTTTGCAACATTGCTTTGGCTAAATGCTGAATATTCTCTTTCTGTAGAGCTTGGCTGTGCTGCCATTTAGCTTGATAAAGCCAACGGGTTATTTTTAACATCAAACTACAATAGCGGGCGCTATGCATTAGTTGATAAACATCATCAGGTTGCGGCAAATCATGCTGACGCTGTTGCAGGGTTTTCAATAAAGAGCGTTGCTGAGGTAACTTCTTAATCAATGCGCCCCGTTCAGCAGTCAGTTTATTTAAACTGGCAGCTTGGGTTAACCACGCAAACTGTTGGCGCAGCCAACGTAATTCCTTAAGCCAAGCGCATTCTACTAAATCGCGCTCACTAAACATTTTGCAGGCTTGAAACAACATTTGCACCGCTAGAGAGACTTGCTCCAAAGCGGCAAAACTTCGCTGCTCAACAAATAGCTGTTCGTGGTACTGCCAATGTTCGAGTGCACCAGCAAAAATTCGATTTAAGCATTCACTAGTACTATCAGCATCACTAAGTTTAACTGCGCTTAGGGTTTTAACTTGTTGTACATGAGCGGTAGCCAGCATATATCCACGCTGAGCTTTGCTAATGTTTGCTAAGCGTAAACCTTCTATTGAAGCAATGTCGCTGGCGAGTTCGAAAAGCTGGCTAATGTCGCCTTTCACAAACTCCAGCTCAATTTCGCATATGGCTTCGTGCTCGCTTCCTGCGGTAAGCGAACCTTGATCGAAAGCTACTTCAATTAAGGTATCGTTAGGCAAATCAACCAACCAAGTTTGTCTATCAAAGGTGGTAGTAAATAAAGGGCTTAGCTGATTATTAAGACTGGAAAGTTCGGCGCCGGCTGGCCATTCAACTTCTTCAAACAAGGCTAATTGCGGTTGGTTAGATTGAAGCACACAATTGTATTCGGGACGCTGGTGTAAACCGCCTACACTTAAACCATCGGTTTTAATGGTTTGAACATTGTCGCCATCGCCACTGCGAATACGTAAGCCCATGCCCCAACGCATCAGTTGGCGGTCATCAGTATCAAAATAAACACTGGTGAGGGTTTTCACTTCGGTTTGCAGCACACTATACTGATTGAGCCGAGCCAATAACACCGACGCGCATTGAGGTGTAGCTAAGAGCTTGATTTCAATTTCATTGTTCATGGTTTATCCATGTAGGCTGATGCAGCGACCTGCTCCCTCTGTTCAGTTTTCATACAAAACCTTTGATTCAGCTCAAGTAAAAAGCAACAAATTGTAAGATAAATGCTTGCACTTAAGCTCCGCTACGTTACCATGCGCCTCGCAAAAAATATATCCTTTGCATAGCTAATTGGAACAGAGATTATGTCCGGAAATACAATTCTAGGTTTGTTCGCTAAATCGCCGATTAAACCTCTAGAAGAGCATATCAATGTAGTACACGAATGCTGTGAAGGTCTTGTACCTTTTTTTGAAGCAGTACTTAATAAAGATTGGAAAACTGCGGCAAAACGTCGTAGAGACATTTCAAACTTAGAAAAAGAAGCTGATCGCATGAAGCGTGAAATTCGCCTGAATCTACCCGGTGGTATTTTCATGCCAGTTGAACGTTCAGACGTACTCGAGCTGCTTACTCACCAAGATCGAATTGCCAATAAAGCAAAAGACATTTCAGGTCGCATGTTAGGCCGAAAGATGGAGTTACCACCTAAACTTGCTGAAATGTTCATGACTTACTTAGCACGTTGTTTAGATGCAACCGGTAAAGCTAAAGAAGTGATCAACGAACTGGAAGATCTACTAGAAACAGGCTTTAAAGGCCGTGAAGTAGACCTAGTGAAAAAAATGGTACACGAACTCGATATCATCGAAGACGATACCGACGCACAGCAAATCAAAATTCGTCGAAAATTACAAAAGCTAGAGAAGAAACTAGATCCTATCGACGCAATGTTCCTATATTTCATCATTGAAGCTATCGGCGAATTAGCCGACCAAGCGCAGCGCGTTGGTGCTCGCTTAGAACTGATGATCTATCGCTAAACAAAGAAAATACTTAGGTAACTCCAATGGAAATTCTTGCAACTTACGGCACTACGCTGATTATTATTGCGGCCGTTTTTGGCTTTGTTATGGCGTGGGGTATTGGTGCCAACGACGTAGCCAACGCTATGGGTACATCGGTAGGCTCTAACGCTATTACCATTAAACAAGCGATTATTATCGCGATGATCTTTGAATTTGCCGGTGCTTATTTGGCCGGTGGTGCGGTAACCAATACCGTACGTAAAGGCATCATTGATTCTGGTGCGTTTGTTAACACTCCCGAGCTATTAGTATTCGGTATGATTGCCGCGCTGCTTGCTGCTGGTACGTGGCTATTAATTGCCTCTTACAACGGCTGGCCGGTATCAACCACTCACTCTATTATTGGTGCCATTGTTGGTTTCGCCGCAGTAGGTGTAGGCACAGAAGCTGTAGAATGGGCCAAAGTGGGCGGCATTGTAGGTAGCTGGATTATCACTCCGGCGATCTCGGGTGTATTTGCTTACTTAATCTTTGTGAGCGCCCAGAAGCTTATTTTTGAACATGATAACCCACTAGAAGCCGCTAAGCGCTACGTGCCAGGTTACATGTTCTTAGCAGGCTTTATGATGGCGCTAGTAACCATCAAAAAGGGCCTCAAGCACATTGGTTTAGAGCTAAGCAGTGTTGAAGGTTACGTTTGGGCAGTAGCCGTTGGCGTATTGGTTGCTATTGTAGGTAAGGTGATTATTAGCCGCCTAAAAATCGATCCTAAAGCTGACCGTCAAATGCACTACACCAACGTAGAAAAAGTATTTGCAGTACTAATGGTAATTACCGCTTGTTGTATGGCTTTTGCTCACGGTTCAAACGACGTAGCAAATGCTATCGGTCCATTGGCGGCAGTAGTTAGCGTAGTAAACAACAACGGTGAAATTGCCGCTAAAGCCTCACTAGCATGGTGGATTTTACCACTAGGTGGTTTAGGTATTGTGGCCGGTTTAGCCCTGTTTGGTCATCGCGTAATTGCCACTATTGGTAAAGGTATTACCCACCTTACACCTAGCCGTGGTTTTGCTGCTGAACTCGCTGCTGCAACAACAGTAGTAGTAGCCTCGGGTACTGGCTTGCCAATCTCTACCACTCAAACCCTAGTAGGTGCGGTGTTAGGTGTGGGTATGGCACGTGGTATTGCCGCGCTTAACCTCGGTGTAGTACGTAGTATTGTAGTATCTTGGGTAGTAACACTGCCTGCTGGTGCAGCACTATCTATCGTGTTCTACTACATTATGCTGGCTATTTTTAACTAGTATCTCGCTAAACTAGTTAACTTTACTCACATTAACAACGTTGCTGGTTGAGACTAGCAACGTTGTTTCGTACACTAACGGCGAAACTATTCTAAATAAAGAGATACGCCGTGATTGTCAGAACATTATCTGCTGCTTTTTTATCGCTTGCCCTCGCCTTCCCTGCTTTTGCTCAAACTCGTTACATCTCTGACGACTTATATGTCTTCATGCATTCTGGTCCTAGCAACCAATTTCGAATTGTGGGTAGCGTTAACGCAGGTACTAAGATCAATCAGGTTGAATTCAACCAAGAAAACAAATATGCCAAAATTGTTTTAGAGAATGGCCGCGAAGGCTGGGTAGAAGCTAAATACCTTAATCGCTCTCCAGGCTTAGCTGCTCAATTAGAACAAGTGAAAAGCCAATTAGAAAAAAGCCAAACTGCGCTTAAGCAGCAGCAACAAGACAGCGGCGCAGCCTCTGCCGAACAAGCTGAGCAAATTGATGCCCAGCAACAGCAAATAGAACAACTTCAGCTTACTAACGATCAGTTAAACGAGCAGCTAACACAAATTAGCCAGCAAAATAACGCCATCCAACATGAGTTAGACACCAAAGATGAAGCGGTGCAAATGCAGTGGTTTATGCGAGGCGCAGGTGTAGCGGGTATTGGTTTAATTCTAGGTATATTGCTGCCAATGATCCCTCGTCGCAAAAAGCGCGATAATCAGTGGATGTAATCGCTGTTATTTTCCCATTAAAAAAGGCGCTTAGTGCGCCTTTATTGTTAGCCCTACTTTTTTGTTAACCCCAATCTGACAAAGCATTCAGTCGACATAAGTTACCTGCTACCCGCAGCACAATGTCATCAAGACGAATCGCCACCAACTCGATGTTCTTGGTAACAAAATCGCCTTCTACCAACTCTTTATCATTAAGAGTGACATAACGACGGTTCGGATCTGACGAAAATACATGCGAGTTAAAGGTAATGGCTGGTACCAATTTTTGCACCTCTGGGTCGAGCGCCCCAACCATGGGGGCATTGTCATAGGTACTTGGGTCAAGCTCGGCGTCCCAGCTTAAGGTATTGGTTGCTTGCACAGCCGCAGCAAAGCGTTGCTCTAAGCCCTTTTCTTCTGCCGAGCTAGGCTTGGCTGGTGCCGACTGCTGCACTGGCGCAGGCTCACTGGCCAGCACAGTAGAGCGGGCGTTTGGCGTAGCCAGTGGCTCTGGCGCTTGATACTGCGGAATAGGTGCATTTAATAAGGTTTCAAACTGCTTTTGGCGTAGTGCTAGCAAATCAACCTTTTCTAGCCCTTCTAATTGAGGCAAAGGCAACAGCTCAATCTCTAACTTAGGCTCAACCACCCGAGAGACCCGCATTATTGGTTTGGTTTCTAACTCTTTAGTTACAGGCTGAACCGCAGCCTCAACGTTAGCTGGCGCGGTATCCTTGTTTGATTGCTGCCACAACCAAAAACCGCCAGCGCCTAAAGATAAGGTGAGAACCGAACTTAGCACTGCGGTTAATACTGGATTAACTGGCGAGGGCGCAACTAAAGCAACCGCTTCGTTTGGCTGACTACGGCGCTGTGCGTCTAAAATACTGGACATTAGTTCAACTCCTGCAAGCGCGGTTGATCAACGTAAATCTGTTGGTTAAGACGTAATAAAGTAAATACACCAGCTATGCCATCGGCACTAAGGCGATTTTGCTGCTGGAACTGCTGCACTTGACGGCTTAACTGGGCATCAAAATTAAAGGTTTTGCGTGGACGCTGTCCTTGAATTAACGACAAGCTTTGCTCTAGCCAATAAACTGCTTCGCCTTGGTTGCCCTGTTTAAGCACCCCAGTAAAGCCTGGGGGTTGCTTCCAGAGTACTTGAAACTCGCCATTCCAACGTTGGCCAAACCAAGATCGGCTAACCATAATTGCACGGTCACCCATCCATAGTTCTAATTTAGGTCCCCAATGACGCACCACCGCATAAAAATAGTGACCATCTTCCTCTAGCTCAACTACAGCGGGAAGGTTCACTTCACGCAAAGCCCGCTCGCCGCCTGTAAGGTTTAAACAATATAGTTCTAAGCTTGTTACTAGGTTGCAGTTTGCTTGCGCATTCGCCACATCGTAACCCCAAGTACGCAACAATAATTGCCAAGAGCGCGCTGGCAAGCTGTTGTTCGCTCGTAGTTGCTGCCACTCTTGCTTAATTGCTTGAATGTCATCTTCGCTTTGTTCCAGCACTGGAGCAGGTTCTACAGCAACAATCTCGGCTGGGCGCTCAACAACTGGCGCAGCTATCGGCTGGTTTTCTATTTCAACTGCTGGCGTTTGCTGCAAGATAAACCAAGCCGCCACGATCAAGCAGCCTAATAAAGCACCACTCAATACATAGTTAAGGTTAAAGCCTTGAGACTTCGGCTCGCCCAAGGCCACTTCTTCAATCGCTTGGTTAAGCGCTTTTTTGTCTACCTGCATTTGGTCGCGGCCGTAGGCGGCTAACAGCGCGCGGTCGCATAGCAAGTTAATCACTCGCGGAATACCGTCAGCAGCCTTAAACAACTGCTTAATCACCGAGGGAGCAAATAGAGGGCGTTCACACCCCGCCACCATTAAGCGGTGGCGCACGTAGGCTTCTACTTCATTTACGGTTAATGGTAGCAAGTGATAGCGAGCGGTAATACGCTGAGCCAATTGGCGTAAAACAGGTTGCTTAAGCTTTTGTTGCAGTTCGGGTTGGCCAATTAATACTACCCGCAATAACTTGCGCGTATCGGTTTCAAAATTGGTTAATAGCCGTAATTGTTCGAGGACTTCTACCGACAAGTGCTGCGCTTCATCAATCAGCAGCATAGTATTGCCGCCTTGGAAGTGGTTCTCTAACAAACGCTGGCGAATAGCATCACCAAAATCTTTTACGCTAAAAGAGTCACGGTCATATTCTATGCTCAACTCGTCACACACTGTGGCTAACAACTCTAGTTCGGTAAGGCTTGGGTTTAACACCAAGGCCACTTGGGTGTTTTCGGGCACTTGTTTAAGCAAGGCGCGCGACACCGTGGTTTTGCCGGTACCAACCTCACCAGTAAGCAATACAAAGCCACCAGTCTCGCCCAAACCAAAGGTAAGGTGAGCCAAGGCTTCTTTATGACGCTCGCTCATAAACAAGAAATCAGGGTTTGGCGCTATTGAAAAGGGACTTTCCTTTAAGCCAAAGTAATCCAAATACATTAAACCGCTATCCTTTCACCGATTATGGCTGCCACTTATATTACAAGTCGCAATCCAAGCCCTATTGAGCATTGATAGGTGTATAATACCCCCACGCAAGGCGTTTGTGGATATTAGTTAACGAGGAGTGATAAGTGGAAACCTATTTAGTCGGCGGAGCAGTACGAGATCAACTACTAGGTTTACAAGTAAAAGACCGCGATCACGTTGTGGTTGGCGCCACTCCCGAACAAATGCTGCAACTTGGCTACAGCCAAGTAGGCAAAGATTTCCCAGTATTTTTGCATCCTCACAGCCAAGAAGAATATGCATTGGCGCGCACCGAGCGTAAACAAGGCACAGGCTACACTGGTTTTAGTTGTGATTTTTCCGATGATATTCGCTTAGAAGACGATCTCTTACGACGCGACCTTACCGTAAATGCCATTGCCCGCGCAGAAAATGGTGAGTTAATTGACCCTTACGGTGGCCAACGCGACTTAGATGCGAAGCTACTACGCCATGTATCGCCCGCCTTTGTAGAAGATCCGCTGCGGGTATTACGAGTTGCCCGCTTTGCCGCGCGTTTCCATCACCTAGGATTTACAGTTGCCGATGAAACCATCGAGTTAATGCGAGAAATCGCTCACTCGGGCGAATTAGCCAGCTTAACCCCAGAGCGTATTTGGCGAGAACTAGAAAAAGCGCTTGGCAGCCAATCACCACAAGTATTTTTTGCAGTATTGCGAGAAGCAGACGCACTGGCAGCCTTAATACCAGAACTGGATGATTTGTTTGGTGTACCAGCCAGCCCTAAATGGCACCCAGAAATAGACACCGGTATTCACACCTTAATGGTAATAGAGCAAAGTGCTAAACATGGCTATAGCAACCTAGTGCGCTTTGCAGCTTTGTGCCACGACTTTGGTAAAGCCTTAACCCCTGAAGAAAAGCTACCTTCTCATCCAGGCCACGGGCCTAAGGGGGTAAAGTTAATTAAAGCCTTTTGCCAACGCATCAAAGTACCTAACGAGTACCGAGATTTAGCGCTACTTGTCGCTGAGCATCACATTACCATTCACAGCGCTTTGGAACTTCGTCCCGAAACCGTATTAAAGCTGTTTAACCGCTGCGATGCTTGGCGCAAACCAGAGCGTTTTACCCAAATACTAGAAGCTGGTGTAGCCGATATTCGTGGTCGTTTAGGTTTTGAACAAAACGATTACCCTGCTTACAACTATTTGCTATCGCAGCTCGAGGTAGCCAACAGCGTGAATATTCAAGCCATTGTGCAACAAGGTTATAAAGGTGAAGCGATTCGCGAACAGGTGCACCTAGCGCGGCTTAAGCTGATTAAGCAAGAAAAGCTGCGTTATTTACAGCATCTTGAGCAATAAGCTGACTGAACAGTAACCAAGCCAAGCAGTTCATTACAATAAAAAAAGCACGCCCATTGGCGTGCTTTTTTTGTTCAAACTTAAGGTCGTTTAACTTAAGACTAAAAAGGCAAACAAAGTAATTCCCAGTAGCATGCGGTAGATAACAAACGGCTTCATACCTACCTTGTTAACCCACTTAATAAACAAGTGAATACAAGAATAAGCACTGATAAACGACACCAATATACCCAGCGACATAGCCGACCAATCGATATCCACCGGATTATCAGCCATATCTTTGCCCATAAGAACACAAGCGCCAACAATTACCGGTATAGACATTAAAAATGAAAAACGCGCCGCGGCTTCACGGGTTAAGCCCAACATTAAGCCTGCTGTAATTGTTATACCACTCCGCGAAGTACCAGGAATAATCGCTATCGCTTGTGCAACACCCACAAACAGCGCTTGTTTCCAGCCAATTTTGTACTCGTCGTGCACTAACTTAGCTTGCGAATCGGCCCACCATAACAAAGCACCAAATACGATGGTGGTAGTTGCAATCACATACGCAGAGCGCAAGTACTCTTCAATCAACGATTTAAACAAGCCGCCAAACAGTACCGCAGGAATAGTGGCTAAGATAATTAACCAAGCAAGCACAGCCTCGGGGCTGCGGTTACCAGTAAACGAGCTTAACCACGCTTTAAGCATGGCCCATACTTCTTTTCTAAAGTAACCCAATACGGCAAACAAACTACCTACGTGCACCGCTACATCAAAGGCAATCCCCTGATCATCCCAACCAAAAATCTGCGAGGGCAAAATTAAATGGGCAGAACTGGAAATAGGTAAAAACTCGGTCAAACCTTGGATCAAAGCCAAAAAAATGGTCTCAAATGTACTCATTCTTGGTTCCTTGCTGCTAAAAAATTAAAAGTTGAAACTCTCTACAAGAGTGAGCACTTGGCTACTATGATCAAAATCTTGCCATAGTTGCGTGTAAGTTTGATGAAGCGTTGGATGTACCAACTCGCCAGCAATATCTGCCAGCGGCTTTAATACAAAAGCACTTTTACTTATCTCGGCTCTGGGTAATACACAGGGTGAATCTACCACTAAGTGGTTATATAAAAGAATATCGATATCTAAGGTGCGTGACGAGTACTTTTGCGCATCCATTGCCCGCCCGTGTTCAAATTCTATCCGTTTAATCGCTTCAAACACCGCTTGTAAGGATAAAGGGCTAGTAAATTTAGCCACCAAATTGTAGAACTCGGGCCCATCAAAACCCAAGGCTGGGCTTTCATAAACTGGGCTTAAAGTTAACTCGCCAAATTGTGCGCGTAATGCAGCCACTCCTTGTTGGATGTATTGCTCACGTTCAATGTTACTGCCAATGCCTACAAAAATATCGGCCATTACGAAGCGTAATCCTTTTGCTCACGTTCAATCTGCACACCCACGTTGCTAGCAAATGGAACGGCTCCGGGTTTATTGATAGTGACCTTAAGCCACGGCACAGAAAACTGCTGAATCACTAAGCTCGCCACTTTTTCGGCCACGGTTTCAACTAACTCGTGGGCTTGCCCAGTAACGAGATCACTCACCGCTTGACTCACCGAGGCGTAATCGAGCGCTAGCGATAAATCATCATTTTGGGCGGCAGGTTTGTTATCCCACGCCATTTCTAAATCGATAAGCAACTTTTGCTTAATCTCTTTTTCCCACTCGTAAGCACCGATGGTGGCTAATACGGTGAGATCTTTAATAAATACTTTATCCATAGTTCTGGCTGCTGTGCTGCAAACGTGCTTATTAGCCTTAGCTAAAAAAACAGCGTATGATTTGACCTTTGAGAGAGCGCGATAATACCGCAATTCGGCAATTGGTGGAATGCTTCTAAGCTAATGGGTTTACTCGGTTTATTTTTTATTACGGCAGCTTATTTGCTGGGTTCTATATCCAGTGCCGTACTAATATGTCGAATTTACCGCTTACCCGACCCTCGCCAACACGGCTCAAACAACCCAGGTGCCACCAACGTTTACCGCATCGGCGGCAAAATTCCTGCAGCATTAGTATTAGTATGTGACCTATTAAAAGGCATGGTGCCAGTTTGGATGGGTTACTACGCGGGACTAGCACCAATAGTATTGGGATTTGTAGGTATAGCTGCATGCTTAGGCCACATGTACCCCATCTTCTTTCATTTTGAAGGTGGCAAAGGTGTCGCAACAGCCTTAGGTGGCGTACTGCCAATTGGCTTAGACTTAGCAGCTTTACTGATAGTAACTTGGATTATTACCTTAAAACTGCGCGGCTATTCATCGTTAGCTGCTATTGTGAGTGTAAGTTTAGCGCCTTTATACACTTGGTTAATCAAACCTGAATACACTCTCCCCGTAGCGATGCTAGCCTGCCTTATTATTATTCGCCACCAGGGCAACATTACCCGCCTGCGCAATCACACCGAAAGCAAAGTAGTCAATAAAGACCAATAAAAAAGCGCCTATTTAAGGCGCTTTTTAACATCTAAATCGCTTTAGCAGGCGGTAACTCATCAAGCGGCCAACGAGGCATCGCTTTTACTGATAAACCTTCGGTTTGGCCTGCTTTAAAACGCTGCATACCTGCGTAAGCAATCATAGCGCCATTGTCGGTACAAAACGCTGGCCGCGGGTAATACACTTTACCCCCACGCGATTCTAGTAACTCACCGAGCTGCTCTCGCAATGATTTATTGGCGCTTACACCACCGGCAATCACTAAGCGTTTTAAGCCAGTTTGCTTTAAGGCGCGACGACACTTAATGATTAAAGTTTCAACCAAGGCTTGTTGGAATGCTAAGGCAATATCTGCTTGGGTTTGTTCATCTTTGCCTTCGGCATCGATGGTGTTTTTAGCAAAGGTTTTAAGGCCGGAAAAGCTCATATCTAAACCAGGGCGATCAGTCATTGGCCTAGGAAAAGTAAAGCGGCCTGGTGTGCCCTTTTCAGCCAAACGGCTTAGCGCTGGGCCACCTGGATAATCTAAACCTAATAACTTGGCGGTTTTATCAAAGGCTTCTCCAGCTGCGTCATCAATAGATTCACCGAGAATTTGATATTCACCAATGCCGTCCACTTCTACTAATAGAGTGTGACCACCGGAAACCAGCAAGGCTAAAAAAGGAAACTCTGGTGGGTTGTCTTCTAGCATTGGGGCTAACAAATGCCCTTCCATATGGTGAACCGGCACAGCAGGTTTGTTCCACGCCATCGCAATACTGCGCGCTGTTAGCGAGCCAACCAATAAAGCCCCTACTAAACCTGGGCCAGCGGTGTATGTTACTGCATCAATATCATCTGCCGTGCATTTGGCATTCGCCATCGCTTCTTTTATAAGAGGAATGGTTTTACGAATGTGGTCGCGCGAGGCCAACTCTGGTACTACTCCACCATAATCGGCATGTAATTTAACCTGACTGTAAAGAACGTCGGCCAATAAACCTTGTTGGTCATCATAAATGGCCACGCCCGTTTCATCACACGACGTTTCAATACCTAGTACACGCATAATCTTGCTTTTCCTGCTTAGTTACTGGCTTAAAAATAGGTGTTTTTAATGCTTAAGCCCGCTTAAAATCGCAGCTATATTACTTGCTAGCGGCTTATTTCACCAGAGGATTACAAATAGGCTTTACATTGCCCCCTAGTTCGGCTTAAAATTCCGCACCATTTTTAAACACTCAGGCTGATTTTTGTTCGGCCATTAATAAACCGGAAGGTGATAGGCATATGCCAATCGTTAAAGTACGTGAAAACGAACCATTTGACGTAGCTCTACGTCGTTTCAAGCGCTCTTGCGAGAAAGCAGGTATTCTTTCTGAAGTTCGCCGTCGCGAGTTTTATGAAAAACCAACTACAGCTCGTAAACGTGCTAAAGCGTCTGCTGTTAAACGTCACGCTAAGAAATTGGCTCGTGAAAACGCACGTCGCGTTCGCTTGTACTAAGCGCTGTTAATAACCTATGTCATTAAAAGCAACCTTACAAGATGAGCAAAAAGCAGCAATGCGCGCCAAAGACAAGTTTCGTCTTGGCACACTGCGTATGTTGCTTGCGGCTGTTAAACAGGTAGAAATTGACGAGCGCATTACTTTAGATGATGACCAGATCCTGAGCATCATTGTTAAACAAGTAAAACAGCGTAAAGACGCAGCTGAACAATTTACAGCTGCCGAACGTCAAGACTTAGCTGATAAAGAACTTGCCGAGATTGAAATCTTGGAAGCGTTCCTTCCTCAAGCGCTTAGCGAACAAGAAGTAGCCTCGTTAATCGAAGCTGCTATTGCTCAAACCGGCGCTGCAGGAATGCAAGATATGGGTAAAGTGATGGGCATCCTGAAACCTCAGGTACAAGGCCGTGCAGACATGGGTGCTATTAGCGCCGCTGTCCGCAGTAAACTAGCCTAAGCTCGTCCCTTAGAATACTCGAACAAGCCGTGTTCTCATTGAGTTCACGGCTTGTTTGTTTTTAATTTTCGCTGAAGATGGTAGTGAATGGCTGGAAGAATACCGCAACAGTTTATCGATGATTTATTGGCTCGTACCGATATCGTAAGCCTTATCGACCAACGTGTGCGTTTAAAAAAAGCCGGCAAAAACTACTCAGCGTGCTGTCCTTTTCATAATGAAAAATCCCCCTCTTTTACCGTAAGCCAAGACAAACAGTTTTATCACTGCTTTGGTTGTGGTGCCCACGGCAATGCCATCAGCTTTTTAATGGAATACGACAAACTGGAGTTTGTCGATGCCATTGAAGATTTAGCCAGCCAAATGGGTGTGGAAGTAGAGCGTGAAAACAGCAACAACAGTAAATTTGATAAAGAAAAAAGCCAACAACAACGCCAAGCCAGTAAAGACTTATACGAACTGATTGGTCACGCCAGCCGCTTTTTTCAGCAGCAACTACGTACTAACCCCAACAAACAACAGGTTATCGACTACCTAAAAAGCCGTGGCTTAAGTGGCGAGGTAGTACAACGCTTCTCCATTGGGTATGCGCCCGATGAGTGGGACGCGCTAGGCAAAGCTCTTGGTGGCTCTAAGCAGGCCAGCCAACAACTTGTTGATGCCGGATTATCGATAGAAAACGACAAAGGCCGCCGCTACGATCGTTTTCGCGATAGAGTTATGTTTCCAATTCGTGATAAACGTGGCCGCTATATTGGCTTTGGCGGGCGAGTATTTGGCGACGGCACACCAAAGTATCTAAACTCACCAGAGACCAGCGTATTTCATAAAGGGCGTGAACTCTACGGCCTTTACGAAGTGCGCCAAGCGCATAAGCAAATACCACAAATACTAGTGGTAGAAGGCTATATGGATGTGGTGTCTTTAGCCCAATTTGAGATTGACTATGCGGTTGCCTCACTAGGTACCTCTACTACTCCAGAGCACCTACAAACGCTATTTAGAACTAGCAACCAAATTATTTGTTGCTACGATGGCGACCGTGCAGGCCGCGACGCAGCATGGCGCGCCCTAGAAAACGCCCTACCGCATTTACGCGACAACGTAGAACTTAAGTTTATGTTTTTACCTGACGGGGAAGACCCAGACACTTTGGTTCGCCAAGAAGGTAAAGACGGCTTTGAACAACGCATGCACAAGGCCATGCCTTTATCACGCTTTATGTTTGAGCGTTTAAGCCAAGAAATCGACGTCACTACAGATGCGGGCAAAAGCCATTTAGCAGCCCGCGCTTCTGAGCTAATTAAGCCGGTCCAAGCTGAATTTTATCGCGAAATGCTCAAGGGCGAGTTGGCCAAATGGTTGCGCTGGGATAGTAACCGCTTAACTAAGTTTTTTGCCGCAAGCGACCCCAAGCCCCAAAACACGCAGGCCAACACCCTCAAAATCACCCCAATGCGAAAAGCTATTGCGATGATTTTGCAACGACCTGATATTGCTAATGAGTTGCCGCCTTCAGAACAACTAAAGCAAGTTAACATTAAAGGCATGCCACTGTTATTGGCGCTCATTGGCGAGATACACAAAAAGCCCGAGATAACCACTGGCCAGCTGCTAGAACGCTGGCGCGAACAGCCTGAGCAAAAACATTTGAGTGCACTGGCAGGCTATAATTTAGAAATTGACGAATCAGGCTACCCAGACGAGCTGCAAGATATTATTGCCAGTTTTGTGGAGCAACTGCTGTTGCAGCGTTACGAGCAACTCAATGTTAAGTCACTGCAAGGTACACTTAGCGTAGAAGAGAAATACGAAATGCAGCAATTGGTAGTGGAATTAAAGCCTTAATTGGCTTGTTTAAGGAATAAACAAAAAGTTTTTGGTTAAATGCCCTTGATATAGAAATTTTAACCCATACTTGATATAATTCTTCGTTTGCGCTTGCAGCGCTTACGTTTATGGTTTTGCTAGCTTAATCTACTTCGGATGACATCTATGGAACAAACCCCACAGTCTCAACTCAAACTCCTTCTCGCAAAAGGTAAAGAGCAAGGCTACTTAACTTATGCAGAGGTAAACGACCATTTACCTGCTGATATCGTAGATTCCGATCAAGTTGAAGATATCATTCAAATGATCAACGACATGGGTATTCAGGTACATGAAAATGCACCCGATGCCGATGACTTATTGTTGGCCGAAAATACTACCGACGAAGACGCCGCCGAAGCGGCAGCCCAAGCACTTGCTACGGTAGAATCAGAATTAGGCCGCACCACTGACCCAGTGCGTATGTACATGCGTGAAATGGGTACCGTTGAACTACTTACCCGCGAAGGCGAAATCGACATTGCCAAGCGCATTGAAGAAGGTATTAACGAAGTTCAACGCAGTGTTTCTGAGTATCCAGAAACCATTTCTATCTTGCTTGAAATGTACGACCAGTACCAAGCAGAAGAACTAAAAATTAGCGATATTGTAAACAGCTTCATCGACGAAGACGAAGTAGCCGAAGCCGCACCAACTGCGACGCACATCGGCTCAGAGCTTGAAGAAAAAGATCTTGAAGACGAAGATGAAGATGAAGACGAGGAAGAAGAAGACACCGGTCTTGACCCAGAATTGGTAAAAGAGCGCTTCGACACCTTACGTGAGCAGTACGAAAAAACTCACGCCGCTATCGAAAAGCACGGCCGTATGTCTGCCCGTGCCACTAAAGAGATTTTTGAGCTAAGCGAAATTTTCCATACTTTCCGCCTAGTGCCAAAACTGTTCGACAAGCTAGTAGCCAGCATGCGTACCATGATGGAACGTGTGCGTACTCAAGAACGCCTAATTCTTAAGCTGTGTGTAGAGCAAGGCAAAATGCCAAAACAAGCATTTGTAAAAGCCTTCTCTAAAGACGAAACCAGTGAAGAATGGTTTAACGAGCACAAAACCTCTGCTAAAGATTACGCCCCCGCGTTAATGGAAGTAGACGAAGAAGTGCGCCGTTGTATCTTCAAACTAAAAAGTGTTGAAGAAGAAACTGGCTTAACCATTAACAACATTAAAGACATCAACCGTCGCATGAGCATTGGTGAAGCAAAAGCTCGCCGCGCTAAGAAAGAAATGGTTGAAGCTAACCTGCGTTTGGTAATTTCTATTGCGAAGAAATACACCAACCGTGGTTTGCAGTTCTTAGACCTTATCCAAGAAGGTAACATTGGCCTAATGAAGGCCGTAGATAAATTTGAATACCGTCGTGGTTACAAATTCTCTACTTACGCGACTTGGTGGATCCGTCAGGCGATTACTCGTTCTATTGCGGACCAGGCACGTACTATTCGTATTCCGGTTCACATGATCGAAACCATTAACAAGCTAAACCGTATTAGCCGTCAAATGCTTCAGGAAATGGGTCGCGAGCCTACTCCAGAAGAGTTGGCAGAGCGCATGTTAATGCCAGAAGACAAGATCCGTAAGGTACTTAAAATTGCTAAAGAGCCAATCTCCATGGAAACACCAATTGGTGATGATGAAGATTCGCACTTAGGTGACTTTATTGAGGATACCACCCTGTCGATGCCAGTAGATGCAGCAACAGGCGAAAACCTCAAGTTTGCCACTCAAGAAGTACTAGCAGGCCTAACCCCGCGTGAAGCTAAAGTACTACGCATGCGTTTTGGTATTGGTATGAACACCGACCATACGTTAGAAGAAGTTGGCAAACAGTTTGACGTAACCCGTGAGCGTATTCGTCAGATTGAAGCCAAAGCACTGCGTAAGCTTCGTCACCCTTCTCGTTCTGAGCAGCTACGTAGCTTCTTAGACGAATAGGCGAGCTAAACGGCGAATAAATAAGCGCTTAGTTTCAAACGCATAGACAAGGCTGATATGATTTTTTATAATCCAGCCTCTCGTTGTTTGAGCTAAGCTCGCAACACCCAATTTGGCCCTTTAGCTCAGCTGGTTAGAGCACACGACTCATAATCGTTAGGTCCACAGTTCAAGTCTGTGAAGGGCCACCATATACAAAGGCGTAGAAGGTTAGTAACCACTACGCCTTTTTTCTGTGCCGGCCCTGTGCCGTATATAACCCGTAAAGACCTATTCTCAATACCAATACCCTAGTGAGATAATAGAGAGATTTTCCTTATTTTTCACTCGAAAAGCTCAAACCAAATACTTTCAACCCCAAGGCTAAAATGTGATCAAAATCACATTGTGTGCCAGATGAATTTACCCTTTTCATAAGCAAATCTTAAAAATCTATTGGAGAATTTGTTTTGAAAGAAAAATCATTCGGTACTCAAATATTGGCTAAAGCCGGTTATTCAGCTGGCGAAAAACTAACACCCTCACAGACTGCTGACGTCTTATCTTTACAAGTGAGCACATTAGCAACTTGGCGCTGCAACAAACGTTATACGTTGCAGTACATGAAAGTTGGCGGACGCATATACTACCCTGCAGAAGCGGTCATTGCTTATCTTGATAGCCAAATCAGGTAAAATTAATACCCAGGAAGGCTTATAGAGTTGATACGGCTCTATAAGCTTTATTTGCATTATTCCATTCAAGCCTAGATACACTAACCACCTCAGCAAAAACTAGTTAAGCCTGCGCCTCCACTAAATACGCCAAAATAGTAAACAAACCAAAAGTATGATCGGCATCACACCGAAGAACCCAAAACATTACCCCATGAGTTTTGACCTTATAAAAACAACCTAAGGACCACCCATGGAAAATAATACTTTCGGTACAAATGCATTACTCTCGGCAGGCTTTCATTCAGGAGACATTCTCACCCCCGCGCAGGCAGCTAGGGTTTTATCGGTTCGCATAAGCACCTTAGCCAATTGGCGATGTGCAAAACGCTATGACTTGCACTACTTAAAAGTGGGTTCGCGGATCTATTATCCCGCTGATGCACTGATCGCATTTCTGGATAGGCAAACTCGATGAAAGACGCATAAAATCTATCGAGCTTTTAGCTCGATAGATTTTATTCATTGAAGTATCACCCTGAGCACAATCTATCGATTCAAACTGTTTCTTGGCTTAATTCGAATAATTTTTTTTGGGGCCTTGAAAAAGATAAATTTCCAGCTGAAAAATAGCTCTGCACAATCCCCTGCACAATCCCCTGCACAATCCCCCCCAGGATTTAACTTGAGCACATTTTTCTCATTACTTGGGACTAATTTGACTGTGTTTTTCTCATGGGTGTGCAGGGGGGATTGTGCAAATCGGTTAGAACAGCGATAAAACTGTCGTCTATTTTTGTATCCAAAATCGATAAGGAATTTGCAGACAAAAAAGCTCGTTCAACAGATTAACGCTATTCAACGATTTACATGTGTTAGAGTTTGATTGTTGCTGTAAAAAGCTTTTTACTTAGAACTAAATCGTTCAATCGATATCAGTTCAATTTTCTAAATAATGAGATTTTAGTTAGTAATTGCGCGACTAAAAACTCAACTATTCGTATACCAGAATCAAAGCCTATTAGCGCAAACTGAATCCGTTATACTTTTTAATCTGATTTGCAAAACAGGCATAACATACTTTTGGACAAAAGCGTGTTTGGGAGATGACTTATTCAATGGTGTTTCGGATTAGCGAAAGTATGGAACAGTTGGTGTTAACGCTCCTAAGTTGCGGCGAACCGATGCCCGCCACGGAGCGTTTTTTGGCGGGCATGCCCAACCTTGGTTTGTTACAAGTCTGCGATTGACTCTCTAAGGCTTTTGACCGTTTGAATACCTATTTCGCTAGTAACCCAACCATATTTATCTCCCTTAAATCTTGGGAATATATGTAGATGATAATGGTCGAGTGCATTAAAGTCAGGATAGGTACCGTTATTTTGCATGAAGCCAATACCATCTGGGCTGTACTTAGCCTCTAACCTTTTATAAAGATCCTTTGCAACTTCGTTAATTTCACCAAATACTTCTGCTGGTAATTCTAAGAATGTTTTATAAGGCTTCTTAGGTGCGATCAATATATGACCGAAATTAATTGGATCGTGGTCAGCAAATGCAATTACAGCATCGGACTCATAAACAATGGCTGCAGGTAATTCTCTACTAACAATTTTTTCGACAATAGTGGATTCTTCCAAGCTAACCTCATAATGACTTGTAACGCCCGCAACACCGGACGGATTTGAGGTGGCTGCGCTTTTTGCGGCCCTTTTGCAAAAACGAAGACAGCTTAAATACGGTCCGAGTGATTGCGATTGTTATAAATTCCTACTGAAGTAGCAGAAGTGTTATTAAAGCTACTATACCAACAATAAATACGAATGATATATAGGTTATTACTCTTGGATAATAATACGACACAGCAAGAACAACCAGCGAGATTGTAGCTATACCTGTAGCGCCAACAAACCTATTGCCAAACGAATCATCCATGGCATACCTGATAGCAGATTGCCCCCACACAATTAATGCGACAAAGTATAAAATCTGCTGAATTCTTACTAGATATATCATGATTTATAACGCTTTTTGTTTTGAGGAATTTGCGTCTTTTGCAAATTTCCTAGCCGTTTTATGGCGACAAGAACTAATTGTTATACGTTTAGGAATCAATTAACTCTATCTTCGCCTGTATAATTAATCGAGCAGTGGCTCTATCATGTTCGTTGTTATCTGTAGCAGACAGACCAATGCTTTGATTTATTGTCGCTGTAAGAGAAGCTGCAATTCGGTACTCATCTGCACCTTCTATTGCGAGTCTAAAAATGTTAGGGACATATGAATCATATTCATCATCCCACTCATCATCTTCGTTATAAACGCCTATAGGATCCCAATTCTTCCAAAGTATCTTGGATATTCGATTCCATAGCGCTTTTTCTGCCTGAGTCAGTTTCCGGCTCATTGTCTTTCTACGTATAACACTTCAAGAAACGGCGCGCTTTTCAGCGTCCGATTTGCTTGACTTGTTATGTTTAAAATTTGCCACCAAGGCTACAAGCATCGGGAGCCCCAAAACGAAGTAAAAGGCTATTGCTGCGATGTACTCTTGTTCGGAGAGTATGGGGTGACTGAAAGTTTGCAGAATAGTTCTGAGTGCGTAGACGCTGTAAACGGCGAATGAAAGACCGAGCAGCATCCGGTTTCGGGTAACTAGGAAAGCCACATATCCAGCAAAGAAGGCAGTAGCCAGCACGGCAGAAACCAGGTCTGGTATCCGAGGCGCCGGCATTTCACTCAGTTGTGTAAGCACGATTGTGCTTCGGTCCCAAACCAAGAACCCCAGAATCAAAGCATATATCCCTTTGAGAGCTTTGGTTACCAATACAACTTCCTTTTAAACATAACGCCTCATTAAGAGGCAAAAAATTGTTGGCTAAAATTAGCGACGAAGGAGAAAAAGCCAACTGTTTTTTGTCCTGCTTTAATGACTTGTTAGGTTTTTATTTGCTTATCTCAGGGGGGATTTTTGAACCTAATAATGAATAAGAGTGTACAACGGAATCAATTAACCACGGAATAGAATTAGCAAAACCAATAAAAATTTCCTTAGCAATATCAGGCGCAAAAATTGTTGCAACACTGAAATTGCAGACCAACCCCATTGTTTGAAGGATTATATCTTTCTTCGTAATGCCAGCTCTTCCAGCAAATGCTATCAAATAATCTACTTGAGCAGACAAGTAAGAAAACTCTTCTTTTGATATATTAGTGTTATTAGAAAAGTCTTCCTTCAATTTAGTTAAGTTTGAAACGTACTGTTCATATTCATCTTCAGATATTGGAACATCTCCAGCTATTGATTCAGGGTCCATTCCAAAAAAAATATTTGAAGGAGATACATTGCTAACTTTTACTTTAATTTCATCCCTATCTATCTCGAAGATCCTTACTTCTTTCAATCCGAAGCTTTCTGTTTGAAAAAGCAATGCATCGTTTATACCTAGTTCTTTTTTAACAGTTCTTCCTGGTGATGATCCTACTGATATGGTGCATTTATAAGTTATGTCACTGCAGTTTAAATTTCCTAATGTTATTCCATGTTTTGTTACATCTAACGTTTTATTTTTAGGGACTATTTCCATATTAGTTCTCGTAAATTTGATGATTGGTTAGCTAAAACCTAACGCTAAGTAGGAAGCACGTGCTTCCTATCCCATTCAATGTGCACGCTTCCCATCACCGAAAATGTGATGTGACGCACATTTATCCCATCAGCGTGTCTTCTATCTTAAGCTATTGTCTACTTTCACTTTTTATCAATAATCAATCAATAGCTGTAACTATTTTTCTGTTGACTACTTTGACAAAAGAAGCATACGAAACTACAAATGCTGTATATACATACAGACAATAAGTGCGCAGCATGACAAAATCACCTCCGCGACTCCAACAGCGTTTCAGAAATACGATTTATCAACATCATTACAGTATTCGTACCGAACAAACCTATTGGCATTGGATAAAACGTTTTTTGTACTTTCACCACAAGCAACACCCTGAAAAATTGGCCGCGGGAGATATCGAAGATTTTTTAACGCACCTAGCGGTAGATAGGCAAGTCGCTCCGGCTACTCAAAACATCGCGTTTAATGCCTTAATGTTTCTCTATAACAAAGTACTACGTATCGAAATGATTGGAATTCAGGCGAAACGCGCGAAGAAACGAGTCAACATTCCCATGGTTTTTACTCGAGGTGAAGTAAGCCAAGTGATTGCGAATTTACCCGCGGATTATCAGATCATGGCTTCACTGCTTTACGGGTCGGGACTAAGACTTTGTGAATGCTTGCGATTACGGATTAAAGACTTAGATTTTGATCAAAATACAATCACCGTACGGCAAGGCAAAGGAAATAAAGATCGCGTGACTTTGTTACCCCCTAACTTGATCCCAAAGCTTCGTGATAGCATTCTCCTGAGCAAAAGTGTTTTTGCCCATGATATGAGTCTACATTACGCTGGAGCAACGATGCCTTACGCGTTAGCCCGTAAGTATCCACATTCTCAACGATCGTTTTCTTGGCAGTTTTTGTTTCCTTCAACTCGCCTGTGTATCGACGCTAGAACAGGTGAGCTCAAACGCCATCATATTCATCATAGTGTGCTCCAAAAAGCTGTGAGAAAAGCTGTGCGCGTTGCAGGTATACATAAACCTGCAAGTTGCCACACCTTTAGGCACAGTTTTGCCACCCACTTATTAGAACAAGGGACGGATTTAAGAACTATACAAGAATTACTTGGTCATCAGGATGTAACAACGACTGAGATTTATACGCATGTTATAGGTCGTCATACCACGGGCGTCAAAAGCCCTTTAGAGGGCTTGGTTCAAGCTGCAAAATAGATGACTTACTAAAAGAGCATCAAGGCGCTTATGCATTCTAGTTGGCGATTCAACTTGGCTCGTAAAATCAGATTCAAAACCATTAGTTTTGGTATGGAAAGAGCAGAGGGAAATTTTGCTGTTCGCAATAAGGCCTAAAGCATTTTGGGGCAAAGCTTGTTACGAACTTTATATTACAAAGTTAACTCGAATAACCTCGGTTACTGTACCCGCCCCCTCAAAATCGGCCCCAAAGCCATGGCAGATATGATTTATCCACTACACTGATAGCGCTTTAAATTTTTCTAACATATCCTTATCAATCTCTTTGATTAGATTAGGTGACAAGCCCAGATGTTTGGCCTCATGACTAAACGAACGTGTTGTTTCAAATATTTCCTCAGCCATAACCATAATTGCTTTCTTTGAAGATAATCCCGACTGAGCAGCTAACTGGTCTAGTGCGCTCTTTGGCGTTCGCCCATTGCCACCGAATGCCGTCATATGCTCTTTGTAAGGGTTAGGGCTGTAAACAATGTCGTAAAAAGGCGATAGAGTCCAGCTATCTGTGTCACTGGCAAGGAAACTGAAGTTCTTGCTGTGATCATCTTGGTTAACAGTTAAGTAGTTAAACATGCAGCGCTTAATGAGCTTCTGAGATTCAGTGACACTACACATGATGCGCGTAGCTTTAACTAAATCCACATAGTCCAAAGAAGGCTCTCGAAACGGTGCATCTAACAACCCACACGCAGAAATCATATGGACTCGACCGTCTTGCTCGGTGCAATCAAATCGTTCCTGTTCTAGCCAAAATCGTCCATTACCCACATCTATCAAATCAAAGTTAGGAACTTCAATGCCGACATTACTGGCCATCTGCATGTAGCAATATTCGACTAATGATTCAGAGTGCTTCAAGTCAAACTTTTCAGATGTAAGCTTTACGATAAGCTTTGTTCCTGGTGAGTCATCTAATGTTGAATATTGCCCATTTAATAAACGTGTAACGTTCATTTTGGGCCTAGCACCACCCGAACCACCAGTATTCATCAAGTGTTCAAGCAAAGCAGACTCAGTGCCTTCAAACTCTTCAATCGCAGCTCGTCCAAGGGTAATGATATCAATCGACTGCTTTAACTCATCAAGTAAATCTAATTCTGGCTCATAGCTCAACGCCCCCATACATCTGTCCCCTAGGTAAGCCAAACGCTCTAGGGCGGTGACTTCCTTTGGGTTATGATCGTTCTTTCTAAATACACGATCCATGAGATAAAGGCCCCAACCATCAGGAAGGCTATCTCCAAAAACTCCATGAATACCGTAATGCGGCCCTCTAGGCGCAACTTGCAGGCTTGTATCAGCCTTTAAATTGAACGGAGCCAAAGAGGTGGAATGATTACTTAAATAAGACTCATCAAACTGAAAGAAGCTTTGCGTACTATTTTCAACGAGCTTTCCGACCAGTACCTTTTCACCTGTGCTAAGCGTTCGTTTTACGGTTAGGGCAGATTTAAGCATGTCGAAGCACATCCTCAATTGACTTAAATTCAGGCTCGGACGACTTGGTCAGCTCTTTCACTTTTTTCAAGTCACCGACTGCCTCATAAAGCATGAGGAACTGACGTAGTGAGATGTTGCCAGATGACTCAAACTTTCGGATCGTCGCGTAAGGTACGCCTGAGAGTTCGGCCATCTTTTGAACACTGAGTTTATCTTTCTTCCGAGCAGACTTGATAAACTCTTTTAGTTCCATCTGCAAATCATAAGCGGTATAAAGAGATAACATACACACCTCAAAATTGTCACCATAATAGCAATTATAGCAAAATACATGACTTATTTGCTATCCTTGTAACAAACTAAAAGCACTGGTAGTCATTAATTCAGTAACACGAAGGATAAAAGGCAACAGATGGGCATTTATAGCTACCATAATGACAATTAAACATTGTTTTGGCATTAATTGTTATCATGGTAGCAAATAAATAAAGGCTGACATCCTTCAGGTATACGCACTTTCCACAGCACAAAAAGAAATCCCCCTAATGATGCAATAGCAGATATGCTACAAGTCCCAGCCTATCATCAGAATCCCCTACCAATCTGCATGAAACTGCTAAGAGAGAGCAAGTCTAGTTGATATCAATCAAGATTATTGATTGATAACTTTGTATAGAATTAGTCACAGCTCAGGAATACGGTAGATAAAATGGAAACAGGCGTATTAAAAAAATGGGATGATGCCAAAGGGTTTGGCTTTATATCAGTAACTGGAAAGCCCAACGATGTGTTTATCCATATTTCATCTTTAAAATTAATGCCCAGAAAGCCACGAGTTGGCGACACCATTTTATTTCAGATCGAGCACCAGTCGAATGGAAAAACCAAAGCATACAATTGCAGTATTCAAGGGCTAACGCCCATAAGCTCTAAGAAGCCTTTTAACCATTCACAGCAAAGGAAAGTAGCTCGCAATAAAAAGCCAAGTGTATTGGCAAAATTGATTCCGGTTCTTGCGGTTATAGGCGCTATTTTTCTGTATCAATCTTTTGCTCCTCAATACTCGACTACTAAGAGCGCATCACATACCCCCAATATAGAAAGTTCTGCATTGGATAGTTCTTCAAGCTTTTCTACCAGCAGTAACTTTAGCTGTGAAGGCAAAACGCACTGCAGCCAAATGAATTCGTGTGAGGAAGCCAAATTCTACTTAGCAAACTGCCCTAATACTAAAATGGACGGTGATGGTGATGGAGTGCCATGCGAGCGGCAGCACTGTAATTCATTCTGGAATTGAGCTAAGGGTAAGTACGAGTCTTCATCCTTAACAGCTAAAGACTCACTTTTAGAGAGTGAGTTAAAATCTATTTACCTAATGCTTCCACAATTAGAGATTTGGTTTCTACCAACTCGCTAGAAAGGTCTCCCATTGTAAACCCCTCTTTAGCCATTTCCTCTAGTTCGTGAACATTTTTATCGAAATAGTTTATTGCAGCTGTATATTCAACATACCTGAAGTCTTTTTCCAAAGCCTCATCAATTGGATAAGCAGCTTCTAACTCTTCTAAAGGTGCATCCTTGTAAACAACAACCTTAACAGGGTATTCACGAGGTCTTGAGCCACCATGCGACTGCCACTGAAACCATTCCACACCCAGTAAATGGCCGCTCATAGAAGGTGGACCAAAAGCCTTGTAAGTTAAAACAAGAGTCTTATCTTCTATCGAAGGCTGGGTGCATCCCAAAATAAAGAATATGCTAGCAATGACAATGAGCAAGATTTGTTTCATGCGAGTCCTTATGACGCATTTAGCTTGGCCAAGTCAGTTAACAAAAAGCCTTACAAAAATTTGATTGCTTTTGGCATCTTTAACCAACACTCCATCTGGTAAAGCACTAGACCGAAACCTACATGCATCAAAAACATCTATAGGAGTACTAACAAATTTAGGATTACTGGTTAGCTTTCTTATAGTGTCGTTTACGAAATCAGAATCGATATTTCCAACACCAATGGAGTATAGAAACTCGCAACCTTTCGTTATCTCTTCGATCTTTTGCTCTCCGGAGATATCTAATACCGCGCTAAGCCACCAATCATTGCTAGAAGGCAAAAAGCTATCATGTTCATTTTCACGAATAACTGGCCCAGAAGTCCAATGTACTGATTCAATTTCTAATCCATCAAGATTCACAAATAGTGCTAATTTTTCAACACTACGAGAGTACTCAATAAAGTTACTTTCTTTGGGTTTATTGCTATAGCAACCTGATAACCCCAAAAGTCCCCCTAAAAACAGTAATCCAACCTTTACCCTCATACCTACCTTAATTTAGCGACCCTGTTTTAGGAATGTACTGATCATTAGCATGCCTGAAAAACACATTGCACTCTGTTAGCTCAAAATTATCGCCCGTCATTTGAACATAAGGGTTTAGCTCGATGTAAACATCAACATTACTCCCCTCACTTTTTGACGCATCTACGATCGCTTTGTATACATTGTATTTTTCATCAATGAAAAGCTTAGCAGCACTTAAGTCTGAATTTGTCCAAGGCATTCTGAGGATCAAATCACCTTTACAGTTAGGGGCTTTTATCGGGAAAGAGCTTTGTTAAACCTTCACCTCGAATTGCCCGCCGTTCATAACAAACTGATCTTCGTTAAACTCTTTGATTGAACTAATGCTTTGCTCATCCAATGAAACCTTCATGTGGTAATAGCTTTTGCCATTAGCCGTGGAAGTAATGACATCTTCATCATTTGCAAAACTAAAGCAGCTAAGTACTACTCCCACACTAATACAGCCTATTTGCAGCTTTGTCATAACAACACGTTCAATATAGGAACACTAGGATTACCATTCCTACTAATGAGCACCAAAGCCACAGTGATATGTACCAGTCTTTTTTCGTAGCTAGCTTACGGGTGGCATCCACAGGAACGAAAGGATAGTTACTGTCATTAAGCAACTTTGTTTGAAACAAAATAATCGTTGCATAGCTCAATACACGAAAACCAGGTCCATCCCAGCTTCCACAACTGAAGCCCTGCTTTTTTAATTCAGGCTCAATTCTTCTCATAGTGAACTTTGCACTTAATAGCCAAGCTACCATTGACGACACAAAAGTAATCATGAAAAAAAGTGAACGCCAATCCTCATAACTTAAAGGTGGATGCTCCATTACAATGACCTTGGGATACGGTTAAAGATACCATTTCGCTCATAAAGGTTTTTAACCTCGCGCTGAGCTACCTCATCAGCTTTTGTTGCAGCAACATAAGCTGCACCGATTCCAATACAAACTACGATAGCCCATCCAACTGGAGTCATAGTTAGTCCAATACTCAAAGCAGCCGCTCCAGCACCAGAAATAACGCCCTTAGCTACCACAGAACCTGTAATAACCGCAGCTGACAGGCCAGCAGCTTGCACCGAAGCCGTTTTCCCCCAATCCTTACCTTGATCAAAATCAGCTTTAACCTTTTGCCCTCTATCAGCCACATCAGCAGCAAGAAGGATATTGCCCCCCAACTTTAAGCCCGTGGACATATGCTTGAGATTTTTTAATTCTTTTGCGTTACTTAGTTTAATTGATGCGTCAGTTCTATTTCCTTTCGCCTTGTCGATAGCTCTTTGAGGGTTAGTAAATACAGTGCCCTTTCTCGCTTTTACTTTCGCGGTAGCTTTAATCAATTCAGCTTTGAACAAATCATTTAACGCTTTCCAAGCCGCGCGAGCATCTGATTCCAGTTTCATCAGTTGCAATCTTGGTAGCTTGGCTTTATAGCCTCTACGCACTTCCATTAATGATTTTTCATAAGCACTTACTTTGTCCCCAAACTGCGCACTACGACTTTGTAGTATCCCAGCAGCAGCACTAGATAGATTAACCTTCTCTTCACCCACCCACTGATTAAGTTGGCTAGCCGCTGGAGCAATTTGTTGGTCAAACAGCTCAGCTAATCCAAGTGTAATGTCGCTACCTAATTGAGCATTTACATTGGCTAACGAACGACGATGACAAGACGGGATATTTTGCAGTTGCCTGCATTGCTGCATTAAATTGGTAGGTTTTTCACTCCCGCTTGGGCGAACAATGTAAGGAGTTCCCGCATGTAAAAAACTGCCAGATTGCAAAGAGTTGTCATTTAAGAATGCATTAAATGCTGCTTCATTTTCAAAATCATTCGATTTTAGCTGGCGACTCTTTGTACTGAGAAAAATCTCGGCTTGTTCACTCACAGTTTGTTCCTTTTACTGCTACAACAGATAGTAGGGCTATAAGGTAAATTTAAATAACAAAGCAGTCAATAGCTGTTAGGGTAAAACGATCTTAGTAATCACTTGCTTAGCAAAATTACTGAACAACTTAAGAGAAGAACCAAATACCTACCCCAAAAAGTAAAATCAAAAATATGGGAATAGCTATAAACAAGATTAAATAGTAAACGTATTTATTTGCTTCTTTGAATTGATCTAAAGCTTTATGCGTCTTGCTGTAAAAAGGAAACTCAAACTTAGATAAAAAAATAAGAAAAATCACACAGTAACATTGAAAAGTAATCCACTCCCAGTACTGTTCAGGGTCATCAACCAGAGACACCTCGCTATAGTTCATACCGTAAGCCCCAACCATATACGCGGTACCAGTCATTAAGCTTATAAGAGGAAAGGAAGATGCGAACGAGGCAGTAATTAACATTCCTACCTCTAACTGTTCTCGTTTTTTTATCAATTTCATTTAACTATTCACTTCGTCCAGCGCATGGCTTTAAGGTTTGGTCATTTAACAGCGCTACTTTTAGTATCAGTCTTTTAGATTGTATTTATTTGAAGGCGTAAGCAAGGCGTCGCGCAGAACATCCTGATGACGAGGGATAATCCCAACCTGTAGCCCCACCGGCCTAAACACTTTATTAATGATCGAAAAAGAGAAATTCCCTTTATCATTTTCTATTTGCGATAGCACCTTACGACTCACCCCAACCATACTAGCGTATTGTTCTTGCTTTAGATTAAGCACCTTAAGGCGCAATTCTTTTAAAGCCTGTCCTTGGGTTAGATGTCCCTCTAACAAACCGGAAGTCACTTGTTTGAGAAAAAGATCACGCCCAGCGGCATCAACTTCAGGTCTACCTTTAGTAGGCTTAACACGTTCTGAAGTAATCTTTGCTTTTTTAATCTGAGTGTTAGCCATTACATACTCCTATCAAAAACTATCTTGGAACAATTCAACTGTTAACTCTTCCCCGGCCATGTGTAATAAACCACATTAATGAGTCCATATTGGCCACATTAATCAAAAAAAGCCACATTAACGTACCTTATATTACACATAAATTAACTCAGGTTTATTTGCAAATTCGCGCGTCTAAAATGCAAAGCGATACATTGGAGAGTACTCCCTCGAATGAAAGTATCAAAAATCAAAGGAGCTATATAAGGCAGCCTATGCAAGTGGCTAAATTATGCAATAAACAACATTTGTTTGGCTCTCATCTGTTTCTAAACATTCAGCTGAAAAACCTATCAGTTGGGCATGGTCTTAGAAGAGAACACCAGAAAGCTATCATATGACTCATTAGTCAGCCTAAAAGATAGGATTATCATATAAGCCCCTAAATGTTAGATCTGGAGTACCTGCGATGAAGTACATTTATGCTCGAACCTCTACCACCGACCAAAATGTTGACCAACAAGCGGAACACCTACTAACACTTCACAACGATGCTGAAGTATTCAAAGAACAAACGAGTGGAAAATCACTCGATAGGCCAGTTCTCAATAAGCTCACCAACATAGTCTCAGCCGGAGATATCATCATTGTATTGTCAATGAGTCGACTTGGCCGTAATACCGAAGAGGTGTTGGCTTTCATCCGACTGATGAAAACCAAGAATATATCGGTGCTTGTAGAAGACTTAGGCTGCATAGATGTGACAAGTTCAATGGGCAAGCTAGTGTTAACCACCCTTGCAGCGGTGGCTGAAATGCAACGCGAAGATACCCTCGATAAACAACATATCGGTATTGCTCGGGCTAAGGCAGAGGGTAAGTACAAAGGCAAACAACAATCGTTAGAAACAATTCAAAAGTGCAAAGAAGCACTCACCTATGTTGAAAAAGGACTTAGCAAAGAAAAAGCGGCCAAGGCTGTAGGGATCGGTGTTGCTACGCTGTATAGGTACATCAAAACTAATTGAGCGCACTCATTGTTTAGCATTTTTTTGTTTTGGCAATTTTAGATTTTTTGCTCCACTCCAAAAGGATGTTAATTTGATATTGTCTCTTTTAGTTCCGTAACTGTTAAGCCATGGCTAAGTCACCGAAACTTCATATACTTTTCGAGGTAGTATTCATGAAAGTAATAATATCAACAATTACACTAACCCTTACTACTTTGGCCATCATCGTAAAACTATCTTTCAGTAGCTTGTTGTCTTTTGCAGGTTACGCCGCCATTCCTATCAATGAGCTACAAAAGTTAACTGCATCGAATATAGCAATAGAAAAGTTAAAGAATAACCATGCGAATAAAAAATCTAGAGTTACTAAGCGCTTTGCTAAGAAGACAGCCAAGAAAAAAAGTTGGTGCAACAGCTGTATCAGCGGCGACAATTGGCACAGTCGCAGTCATAGGTACGATGACCTATATTGAGATTAATGAGTTTTGTGAAGATCAGCGACAATTATCAGAAGAGGAAAATATTTTATTTAATATGAATCTTACTTTTGATTTCAGTACATGCGTCGAATCGGCTAAAGAAGACTCCACAAAGATAGCCCAAGAAGCTTGGACGATGGTAAAACAATCGGGGATAAGTGCCGTTGAATCTGTCGATGAAACTATAGAGCCTAGTAGAAGAGAACTGATTAAAGCCTTTGAAGCAATCGACCAATTCTTCAATTAGATTTAGGAAGTTTTACCTAAGTTGAAGTCTTTTGTAAAAATGTAAATTTCAAGTTTACCTGTTATTCAATCATGAGCTTTTCTAGAATGCGCCACAGCAAAGAAAGTTTAACTTAAATACTGGTTATAATTAACTCCGATGCCTTCAAACCTACCGAATTGATTACGATAAATGAATTTAATAAACTGGTATAAGACTCGACATCCGAATTACTTAGGACATAACCAACCCAATATGGACTCTATGGCCTACCTTGAAAGGCTACAAGAAACCATTTTGACCCCTATATCCGGGGCATTGGGGCAAACGACGGTTACTTATGGCTTTACTAGTTTTGAACTTCTTCGGTACATAAAAAAAAACTCGCCTGGTGATATGGCTCCTGATATTGACCAGCATGCCGCAATGGAGTTGAATTCGCGAAACAACCATATATGCAAACGCGATGGAGCGGCTTGTGATATTTTAGTAGAAGGCTACGAACACCAAATGCACCTTGTAGCTAAATTTATTTGTAAAGAATTGCAATT